>JAFLJW010000001.1 GCA_022712815.1 Pseudodesulfovibrio sp.
GGTGTCGCCCACAAACCATGCCAGGGCCGTGGTCAGGCCGCCGGAACCGGTGCCGGACTCAATGACCGTGGAACCGGGACCAATGCCCAGTTTCATCAGCAGGTAGCCGATTTCCTTGGGATACATGATCTGGGTTTGACGTTTCACGCCTTTTATCAGGTCGTGCAGGGTCGGCTTGAGAATGAGATAGGGTCGACCCAAGTGGGTATTGATATATTGGCCGAATCCGGCCTCTGCCGCATCGTCCATGAGCATCTTGCCGTCATGGGTGTGAACTTCGCCGCCCGCTTCGAGCTTGCGCAGATACCGTTTGCCCTTGTGGCTGATGAGCAATATAAGCTGTCCAGGTTCAATCATTGGCCCTCCTGATGAAAATATGGTTTTGGGGTACGGCGGCAGGGCTGGGAAGTCAAGAAAAAGGGGGCCATCCTTGTTGGACAGGCCGTGATTTTGTCGGTTTGCCTGAAATGCTCAGATATCCTTTTAATGCCGATTATTGGAGCCCGACCTTGACAGACGCGCTCCAGTTCTTAATAAACGCTTGAGATTTCTAATTCCTTTGCTTTGGAGAATGTGTAATAATGGTATATAAATACGTCTTTGGTCCTGTCATGAGTGGGCGACTGGGTCGTTCTCTGGGGCTGGACCTGCTGGGCGGGCGCATATGCTCCATGGATTGCGTATACTGTGAAGTGGGGGCGACCAGAGACCTGACGACCGAGCGCAAGCCTTACGTCCCGGCCAGGGATATTTTGAATGAGCTGGCTGCGTGGAAAGCCGAAGGGCTAGCTGTGCCGGACATGGTTACTCTGGGAGGCATGGGAGAACCCTGCCTGAATTCCGAGATGGCCGAAGTTATCGCCGGGGCAAGAGAACTCTTCCCGGACACGGACATAGCAGTGCTGACCAATGCCAGCCTGATGACCGATGAAGTTGTCCGCCGGGAACTCGGCCTGGCCGATGTGGTTCTGCCCAGTCTTGATTCATTGGTCGGCGACGAGTTTAGTAAAGTGAACCGCCCCTGCGAGGGGATGACACCTGAGGCTGTGGCCGCAGGGCTTCTTGAGTTCAGAAAGGAATTTAAGGGGAAGATATTTTTGGAGATTTTGCTTGTCGAGGGGATCAATGATTCCATTGAGAACCTTGAAAAGCTGAAAGATTTTTGCCAGCGACTTGCTCCGGACCGAGTGGACGTGGTCACACAGACCCGACCCGGAACGGTCAAGGGAGTCCGCCCCGTGGACGGGGAGGTCATAAGCCGCTGGCGCAAGGTGCTGAGCGCGGGAGATGCCCGCATTGATGACCGGGAGATGGCCGACAGAGAAGATATGAGCATGGAGCGGGCGACCGCATTTGTCAAAGCCTCACTTGCTCGTAGGCCACAGACCGTACTCCAGTTGGCGCAAGCCCTGAATACGGAACCGGAAACGATCCGCCAGGCCGTGGAAGCCCTTGAAAAAAAGGGCGACATCATTGCTCGTCAGAACGGGCACGAAACATTCTACCACGGCGTGGATCATATCCTTGAATAACAGGTTGGCACCTTGAAATATTTTAATTTTTTTGACACGAGGTTTTTATGGATGACAAGAAGAAACGGCAGAAGATGTTTATCTCCGTCCTGCCGGGAGAACAGGTAGAGGTCGTTATTGCCGAGGAAGGCAAGGTCAACGAATACTATGTCGAGATGATGCATCAGGCCAAGACCAGAGGCAACATCTACAAGGGATACATTCACAACATAGACAACGGGCTTCAAGCCGCGTTCATCAACTACGGAGCCGAGCGAAACGGGTTCCTGCAAATCGATGAGGTCCATCCCGAATATTATCTGGACGACAAGCCCATGAAAAAAGGGGCACGCTATCCGCTGATGCAGAAGGTGCTCAAGTCGGGTCAGGAAGTGCTCGTCCAGGTGGTCAAGGAACCCACCGGCAAAAAAGGTGCGTTTCTCACGTCCTATCTGTCTCTGCCCGGACGCAGTTTTGTCTACACCGTGGGGCGTGGTCAGATGGGCGTCTCGCGCAAGATTGAAAATGAAAAGGAACGCGTGCGCCTGAAAAAAGTTCTTGAATCCTTTGAAACCACCGCGGGTGTCGGACTCATCGCCCGTACCGCAGCCGTGGGTCAATCCAAGGCCGCCCTTGAGCGTGATTACAAATACCTGAACAGGCTCTGGACCGATATTCGCTCCAATGCCATGAAGGAAAAGGCCCCGGCCATCGTCTACACTGAACTGGGGCTGGCCGCCCGCGCTGTGCGCGACTATCTGACCTCAGATATCTCCGAAATATGGGTGGACGACAAGGCCACCTTCGAGCAGATCAGGCGGTTCGTGAAACTCGCTTTCCCGCGCAAGAATAACCTGGTCAAGTTGCACGAGGACACTGATCTGAGCCTCCTTGAACGCTTCAACGTGATTCGGCAGGTAGAAGAAATCTACTCCCGTGAAGCATCCATGCCGTCCGGCGGCAGACTTGTATTTGATGCCACCGAGGCCCTTACAGCCGTTGATATCAACTCCGGCAAGATCGGCGGCGAACGGAATTTTCAGAAAATGGCTCTCAAGACCAACGTGGAAGCCGCCCGCGAAATCGCCCGCCAGCTCCGGTTGCGCGATATCGGTGGTCAGGTGGTCATTGATTTCATCGAAATGAAAAACCCCAAGGATTGCCGCGAAGTCGAAAAAGTCATGCGGGGCGAGCTTAAATCCGACCGCGCACGAACCGATGTCAGCCGCATTTCCCCGTTTGGCCTCATGGAGCTGGTTCGTCAACGCCTTGGCTCCTCGGCCATCGCCATCTCCACCGAATCTTGCCCCTGCTGCAAAGGCACTGGAATCCGGCGCAACATGGAATGGCAGGCCCTTCAGACTCTCAAGGATATTCACCGCGAAGTCCGCAAACCCGGCACTGAAACGGTAGAGCATAATTGTGAAGAGGAACTTGCCATATACCTGCTCAACAACAAGCGCGGCATCCTCGCCGATTTGGAAAAACGCTACGGGAAAACCATCAACATCGACATTGAGTTCGAGTATGATGATTAGCCTGTAGGCTGTCTCCTTTCAGTTCTGATGAAATGCTTTTCCTGAGGATTGCGGAAAGGAAAGAGCCGGAGAGAGATATTTTATTTGGAAAAGAGAAAAAAGATAAGTGCGCTCGATATCGAGCGCACTTGTTTTATTCTATTTCCATCAAATTATTTCTTTTGCAGACAGACCTTGTCGCCCCTTTCGAGGGCACGCTCTTTTTGGCGCAGGTCACGCCGAAGTTCGGCTTCCATGTGGCGGCGCTCGGAGACCTCGGAATCCAATGTCAACGGCGGAACCGGAGTTGGCTTGCCATTTTTGCCCAGAGCCACATAGGTGAGATACGCTGAATTGGTGTGGCGTACTTCACCGGTCATGAGGTTCTCGGCCTCGACCCGGACCCCGATTTCCATGCTCGATCTACCCACGTGATTGAGGCTCGCCTTGAACGTCAGCAACTCGCCCATGTACGCGGGTTGTTTGAAGGCCATGCGGTCGATGGAGACGGTCACGATATTCGTACGCGAATGTTTCTTGGCGACAACTCCGCCAGTCGTATCAATATGCTTGAGGATCACACCACCGTGCAGATTGCCGGAAGGATTGGCATCCTGCGGCAACACGAGATGGGTCATGATCACTTCGGAGTCTTTGGATGTTTTTGGTTCCATTTTATTCACCTTTGTGCTTGCCGAACTGGACGCGGGCTTCCCACACCAGTTTGCTTATTTTTTTACCCAAATCAGACTGACGGGTCTTCATCAAGGCCTCGGCAGCCTCCTGATTTCCTTGCTGCTTGAGCATTGTGGCGGACTCAAGATCACGCAGGTGATTTTCACATTCACGAATCAAGCCGGAAAGATTCAATGTCTCCAATTCCTTGGGAACCCGGACGCTTCTGACTTTTTTGCTCATGACCACCCCTTCATGTTTTCATGCCGTCATTCATTTTGATGGCAGAGCGTACCCATAAGTGTCAAGCAGGGTATTGCGGAAGGACAATAAATGCGGCACTGTTCAGATTACAATTCAAAGGAGTTTATTCATGGCAAAACAGATTCTGACGATTGCAATCTTTGTGCTGGGCCTTACCGCATCGCTGGCCTTTGCGAGCACAGCCGACAAGGTTCTTGTTCATGAGGACATCGCCAAAAGGCTTGTGAACAAAGGAATCGCGCATATCAAGGCTGTCGGCCCGGAACAAGCGGCCAGGGATTTCATGGACCAGGACGGTGAATTCATCAAGGGCAGCTTTTATCTGCTTTTCTACAAATCAGACGGGACCTGCATCGCCCTTGGGGCCAAGCCGGAAGTCGCAGGCAAGAACCGTTTTGATGTCCACGACCCCGATGGAATCTATCAGGTGCGGGAGATGATCAAGACCGCCAAGGCTGGTGGCGGCTGGGTCAAGTACAAGTACGCCAATCCCGTCACCGGCGAGATTCAGAAAAAGGAAACCTGGGTGTTGCCCGCGCCGGACATGGACGCATTTGTCGGGTGCGGCATCTATTATTAGCGGCCCGGTAGTGCAATGAACTCGTATCGCATCTTCACTTCAACCATTTCAACTGTCGGGATATGCCTTCTCGGTCTGGTGTTGGTCGATGCCTTTAACGGCGTTTTGGCCGGGGACTTTTTTCCGGATACCGAGCACACGACTGCCCATCATCTAAGTAGTTTTCTGTTGACTTTGCCCGTGCCGCTGCATGTTGTTTTCATTGGGCTGATCTTGCAGAAACGATGGCTGTCCCCGGCTTGGGCGAGGTTCGCCTGGGTGGGAATTGTGACATCCGGGGTGTGGCTGGGAATCGCACTGGTGATCAAATTGTATCTGTGATTTTTCTGGACGGGGAAAGTAAGAACAGGGCTGTTAGTCCGAGTCAAAGGCCAGTCGTTTGATAATGACATTGGAGACGAGCATCCCGTTCTTGGTCAGGCGCAACCGGCCCTGATTGATACGAACGAGGTCCTCGCGGCGCAGGGCGGTGATGAGTTGCTGCTGCCGCCTGACGAGATCAAATCCGGTTCGTTTGCGAAAGTCCTTGAGATCAAGTCCTTTGGAAGTACGCAGGGAAAGCATGACCATTTCCTTGAGCAGGTCGTCGTCAGTGAGTAGTTCAAAGTCCTCCCCCACCAGTCCTCCGCGCACATACGCATCATATTCGTCCATGTAGCGGGGCGTGGTGAACCGCCTTCTGCCAATGGTGGAAACCGCTGACGGGCCTAGTCCCAGATAGTCGGTGCCGGTCCAGTAGCCGGAATTGTGGGCGGACATGAAACCCATACGCGCAAAGTTGGACACCTCGTAGTGCATGTAGCCCACTGATTCGAGAAATTCCGCGCCGTAGACGAACATGCGGGCCTGTTCCTGCTCGACTGGCAGTTTGAAATTTCCTCCCTCCGCGCAGATTTTTTCCATGACCGTATCTGGTTCCACGGTCAGGTTGTAGGCCGATATATGCTCGGGCCGCATCCCGGCGATAGCTTCAAGTTGTTTGATGTAGTTCTTGAATTTCTGACCGGGCAATCCCCAGATGACATCCAGCCCGATATTTCCGAATCCCGCCCGGCGTGCAGACTCGAAGGACTGCATGGCCATGGCTGCCGAATGAGGCCTGCCCATGACGTGCAGTTCCGTATCATCAAGGCTTTGCAGGCCCAATGAGAGCCGGTTGATGCCGATGGATAGCAAGGCGCGAAAATAGCTGACGTCCTGAGCCGAGTCCGGGTTGGCCTCCAGAGTGACTTCCATGGCAGAGCCAAAGGTAAAAGCCTTGTCCAGTGCCTTCATGATCTGGTCGAGCTGTTGCAGCGGGATCAGGCTGGGTGTGCCTCCACCGAAATAGATGGTCCTGAGCAACGGTTTTTTCAGCCGTTTGCCCCACAATTCTATCTCCTGAAGCAGTAGCTTGAGATACCAGAAAAAAGTGACTTGATTAAAGGCCTGCGAATGGAAATTGCAATAGTGACATCGGGATTGGCAAAACGGCACATGGATATAAAGCAGTAATCCCTTGTCACCGCTGTCCTTTACTTTCTTTTTGCTGACAGCCATGGGAAAAGCGGGTTTGACCGGGACATCTTCGCCATAGATTTTACCCATGAAATATCACTCGCACTGGTGGCGGCTTTGGAAGATGACCAGCGCGCCGTAGAGGATATAGCCGGATACGATGAGCGTTGCCATGCCCATGCCCATGTTGTCCATGGGAGCTGCCGCAAGATCCTTGAGGGTGTTGATGAACGGGCCGGACGCTTCATAGAGCATGAGAACGCTGATGGCCCAGATGGAGATGATCTGCCGTTGGTAGGTGAACCAGGCCAGCACCAGATAGACCAGCAAGGCGAGGATGCCAAATCCCCAAACTTCGTTGGTGTTGACTGCAAGGCCGACAATGACGGACTGGGCCGTTTTGGCGAGCAGGAAAATAACGAGGATGACCTCACGCCTGCGCAGGAAACCAAGGTGGCTCTTCACGCTCCCCATGGCTACTTTCCCAGTTCCTTCTGATACCGTTCATTCTCGCTGTAGAGGCATCCGCAATACTGCTGGCGGTAGATTTCCCACTCCTTTGATATCTTGATCCCTTCCTGCCATCCTTCCCGGAAGTCGTGATAGAGAAATTTCGTTTTTTCCGATTCCAGATCTCGGCCCAGAGACGCGATGTCGTCATGCTTCTGGTATTTCGAGTAGAGCAAGGTGGTGGAGAAGAAATCAAATCCGCCCTTTTTGGCGATCTGGGAAGTGCGTTCCAGACGGCGGGCGTAGCAGTGGAAGCAACGGTTGTTTTCGCGGTAGGCGATGTCCCGGAACCAGTCCTGCGGGTTGTATTCGTTGTCCTTGACGATGACTTTGATGCCGAGTTTTTCGGCCACGGCCAGACAGCCGTCACGGCGTTTTACATACTCGGTCAGGGGGTGGATGTTCGGGTTGTAGAACAGGCCTGTGATCTCATGCCCCTGACCAAGCAGGGTCTTGAGGGTCGTGATGGAGCATGGCCCGCAACATATGTGGAGTAGGATTCGTTTCATTTTTTTGCTCGGTCCGGCTTTGCCGGTAAAGGACAGTTTGAGCGTATTTGATCTGGTTTGTAAAGGATATCGTGTCTGGCGGGCAAAAAGAGGAAAAGAAGAGGAAAGGGAGGAAAAGGCAAACGCCAGTCGCAAGGTTTTTTCCTTCTTCAAGACGAAATGAAAACAGGCGGCAGCCCTTATGATTTTCTTTTCAGAGAGCCAAGGTAGATTGCCAGCAACGCAAGCCCCACGCCTGTCAACTCAACCGGGTTGGTTGGTTTGTCAAATAACAGTATATCCCAGATATATGAGAGCGTGGGCTGGAGCAGCAGAATCAGGCCCACAAGGGAAGTTCTCACGCGTTGGATGCCACGAGTGATGAGATACCAGCCTGTAGCGTGACAGATCAGGGCCAGCGTAGTCAGAGCCAGAAGCGCTCGGGTGTTCGGAACGGCAAAGGAATTCCCCTGACCCAAGGCAAGTATGCCAAGGATGAGGCCGGTGATGAGAGCCACGCCAGCAGCCATGGCTAGCGGGTCGGCATTTGCCCTGGAGAGCGAATATTTGAGGCTGAGCAGATAGAGCGCGTAGGTCACGGCAGCCAGCAAGCCGAAGATCACGCCGAGCCGGTAATCGGATGTGAACGAGTCCCATTGCACGCCGACCATGAGGTAAAGGCCGAGTAGAGCCATGGGAATGGCTATCATGAACGGGCGCGAGACCTTTTCCTTGAGAAGAAGAACAGATACCGTAGCCAGCACGATGACCTGAAAATTTGCGAGCATGGTGGACAAACCGGGTCCGACAAGGCCGATGGACCGGTGCCAGAACACGAAATCAAAGGCAAAGAAAACCGCGCCCAGCAATGCCCATTTCCAGACATGGGAGGTCAGATTTTTCAGTTTACCGAGATTCCAGAGGATGATCGTCATGCCAAGGCCGCCACCGAACAGCCGGTAGAACCCGGCCACCTCGGGCGGCACATCGGCCAGTTTTACCATGATTGATGAAAAGCTGATGATGATTGCGCCAAATATCAGACCGATCATGAGTGCACCACTTTGAGTTTTTTGCCAAGCGTGATGCCGGTCTGGTCCACATGGGCCACGTAGGGCCAGACCTCAACGCCTTTGCCAAGGGCTTCGTGGAAGAGCTCGGCGTAGACGGGGTCGATGAAATCAGCCGGGCCGAAGCAGTGACCGTCTGGTCGCTGGATCAGAAAGAAGAGGGCAACGCGTGCGCCGGTTTTGGCAAGCTTCATCAGCTCTCGCAGATGTTTTTGACCTCGTTCGGTCACTGCGTCCGGGAAGCAGGCGACCTGATCTTCGACCAGAGTGACGTTCTTGCATTCTACCCACAATTCCCCTTTGCCTCCGGACAGATAAGCATCAAGGCGGCTTTGGCCGACCTTGGCCTCTTTTCTGAAATTTTCGTACCCGCTGAGTTCCGGCATGGCTCTGGTCTGCCAGGCCACGTGGAGCATTCTGTTGGGCGTTAGCGTATTCACACCAACCATGTTACCGGATAATTCAAGAGCTTCAAGGGTGTATTTCAGCTTGCGATCCGGGTTGGCGGCAGGCGAGAGAAACAGAGTGGTTCCGGGCCGGAGAAGGCCGAGCATGGAGCCTGTATTATTGGTGTGCGCCCTGAGAACTGTCCCCTTGTCCGGGCCGTCCAGAGCTTTGGCTTCCACCGTGAATCGCTTGATGCGGCGAATGAAGGCTGCCTTGCGGCAGGTGTCGAAGAATTGGATTGTGCACATTTGTTTTAATTTTATTCCTCTCTTGATATAATTCAACTAGGTGATTTCTCGCCAGATTGCCAGCAAAACAGATTTGATTAATGTTGCCGCCTTGTTATAATTATACTAAAAGAATATAAAATAGCCTCAGAATAACGTAAGAGAGTGTCTATGCCAAAGTTTGCTGTTGATTTGCTCGAACCAGGGATGATCCTGGCTGAAGACCTGACAACCTCCGAAGGGAGGATGCTTTTGCCGCGTGGAGCCATGCTCTCCGATGCGCATATTCGCACCTGTCGGGTCTGGGGTATTGCCGAGGCATCCATTCTGGGCGACGAGGAAGAGGAGGCCGACAATCCGACCACCCTGGAAGAGCTGGACCCTCAAGTTCTTGACGCCTGCAAGATCATGGCGGCTCAGCGTTTTGTGCTTAATCCATCAAGCCATCCCGCAGTTCAGGAGATGGCAAAACTATATGTTTTGCGGCAGGCCAGAGGTCTGGATGCGGAACGTGCACGTTGGATGCTTACGGCCAGTCCCAATGACGATACTGTCGCCATGTTTACCCCCCAGCCCACCACGGAATACAACATCAGCCCCAAGGATATTGTCAAGCAGGAGATGGAGCTGGCATCCTTACCCAACATATTTTTTCAGATCACCGAGGCTCTCAAGAATCCCCGAAGTTCGGCGTCCTACGTGGCTGAAGTCATCAGTAAGGACGTGGCCCTGTCCGCCAAGCTCCTCAAGATGGTCAATACCCCGTTTTACGGATTTCCGAGCAAGATCGACACCCTGTCCCGGGCCGTGACCATTGTGGGTACCACCCAGTTGACCAATCTGGCCATGGGTGTTTCCGTCATTACCGCCTTTGACAACATTCCCGAGGAGTTTTTTACCCTCAAGGAATTTTGGCTGCATTCCGTCACCTGTGGAATCCTCGCCAGACTTTTGGCCGGACAGGTGGGCATAGGGGGGAACGAGAAATTTTTCATCGCCGGATTGCTGCACGATATAGGTCGGCTGGTCATGCTCAAGAATCACCCCCGGGCTGCTACCGAAGTGCTCAGGTTGGCCAAGACCAGCCGTCGGGCTTTGGTGGAAGTGGAGGACGCGGTCTGGGGATGCAATCATGCCGAGATAGGTGGTCGCCTTCTAAAAGCATGGCAATTACCCGCATCTCTTGAAGTGTTGATCCATTACCACCATTACCCGATGGCGGCTTCCATGGCTCAGGAAGCGGCCATCATCCATGTGGCGGATTACATCACGCATGGCTTGGGCATTGGTTCAAGTGGCGTGTCCCTGGTCCCGGAACTCAACACCAAGGCGTGGCAGGCCCTCGGTCTTTCCAGAGAAGATCTGGCCTCCATAGCCAAACAGGCTGAACGTCAGTCAAATGATGTCATGGCCGCTTTCTTCCCTGATGGCTAGAGACGAACCCTGCGAGCCGGACGAACTGAGGTGGCTCCGTTCACGTGTTGAGCATCTGGAGGAGGCCAATCGTCTTAAAGAGACAGCCAGAGGCGATCTGGAAGCCACAGTCGAGCAACTCCATCTTGAAATCGACCGTAGAAAGATTTCTGAAAACAGTCTTCAGAGCACCAAAAATTTTTTGAATGAAGTCATTAATACCGTGCCTGAGCCGATTTTCGTTAAGGACAAGAAACATCGCTTCCTGATGGTCAACGATGCCTTTTGTTTCTTCACAGATCAGACGCGTGAAACCCTGCTCGGCAAAACCTCGTATGACCTGTTCCCGCGTGAGGAGGCAGATGCTTTTCATCGCAAAGATGCCAAAGTAATGCTTTCCGGCGCGGAAGACACCCATGAAGTCTCGATCAGTGGGCCAAATGGTAAAAGACACGTCATTTCCGTGAAAAAAGCCAGCCTGATCGACCCGGAAACAGGCGACAATGTTCTGGTCGGTATCATCCGCGACCAGACCGACCAGAAACACGCAGAAAAGCTCCTGCGCATGGAGCGTGAGCGGTTTTTCGGCCTGCTGGAACACCTTCCCGCCTTTGTCTATGTTCAGGGTCTCGATAATCTGGCTCAGTACGGTAACGCTGAGTTTCGCAAGCAGTTCGGTCAGTACGAGGGGAAGCATTGCTTCGAGTTGTTCTACGGCAAAAAGCGCCTCTGTGACCCTTGCGACTTCAGTAAGACTATTGCGACCGGAGTGCCTGGAATAGAAACAAGGAAGTACTCGAACGGGAAAACCTTTCAGGTCTATACGCATCCCTTTGATGACCCTGATGGCACCCGGAAAATAATAGTCATGGGCATCGACGTTACTGATCGGAACAAGGCGATTGAAGCCTTGGCCGAGAGTGAATCCAAGTATCGCGTTTTGGTGGAGAATGCCAATTCGATCATCATCCGTTGGACCAGCGATGGGCGGCTGACTTTTTTCAACGAATATGCACAGACTTTTTTTGGCTACAGCGCGGAGGAAGTTCTCGGTAAACACATGGTTGGCACCATAGTCCCTCTCATGGAATCCTCTGGCCGGGCTCTGAGTCCGCTCATGAAAGAGATTGCGGTTTTCCCCAATGGATTCGCTCAAAATGAAAACGAGAATCTCCGGGCCGATGGCAAACGGGTCTGGGTTTCCTGGTCCAATCGTGGCATTTATGACGGCTCAGGCAAGCTGGCTGAAATCTTGTCCGTCGGAACCGATATATCAGCTCGCGTGGATATGGAAAAAGAGTTGCTCAAGGCCAAGAATGAGGCTGAAATAGCCAGTCAGGCCAAGAGTGAATTTTTGGCCAACATGAGTCATGAGATGCGTACCCCGCTCAATGGAGTGCTTGGCATGTTGCAACTTGCCTCCATCTCCGGCGTGGGCGGCGAAGTCGGTGATTATATCGAGACCGCGCTGGAATCAGGGCGCAGTTTGCTCACGGTCATCAATGACATTCTCGACGTATCCAAGATCGAGGCCGGGAAGTTTGATATCGAACAGTCTCGTTTTTCGCCCAGGCAGGTGGTGGATTCTGTCATCCGCACATTTGTCCACCAGTCCAGGGAGACTGGTATCATTCTGAATAGTGAGGTCTCGGAAATGGTCCCCGAGGTTCTCATCGGCGATGGGGGCCGCATTCGTCAGGTGCTTTTCAATCTGGTGGGCAACGCCATGAAATTCACCAATCAGGGATCGGTTTCGGTCTTCATTCATTCCATCAAGGCCCGTGGTAAAGGTTCCCACCGGCTGCTTTTCATCGTGGAAGATACCGGCATCGGCATCCCTGAAGGAAAAGTTGAATATATTTTTGACGCCTTTACTCAGGTTGACGGGTCCTATCGGCGCAAATATCAGGGCAGTGGACTGGGGCTGGGTATCGTCAAGCGTCTCGTTCATCTCATGGGTGGCGTCATCACCATTGATACGGCCCTGGGTCAGGGGACAACCATTGCTTTTGCTATGGATATGAAAGTGCCTGTACAGGACGCCGTGTTCTCTGACAGCGAGCCGATTTATTTCAGCTTTGACCCGGCCTCCTTCAGGCTTTTGCTGGCCGAGGACAACCGGGTCAATCAGATCATGGCCCGCAAGAGCCTGGAAAAAGCGGGATTCATCGTGGAATGTTGTGGCAATGGCATTGAGGCACTCAATGCGCTGGATATGGTTTCGTATGATTGCGCGTTGCTCGACATTCAGATGCCGATCATGGATGGGATGGAGGCTGCCCGGCGTATCCGGGACGGTGAAGCGGGCGAGGTCAACAGGGATATCCCCCTTGTCGCCCTGACCGCCCACGCCATGACCAGTGACAAGGACCGTTTTTTGGCCTCCGGCATGGACGCCGTGGTCGCAAAACCATTTGAGATGGAAGAGCTGATAAATACCATCACCGAATTATTGGTCGAAAAAAGTGATTAGGCAATTTGATTTTGAAAACAGTGAGTTGCGTGTTGACACGCCCTAGCCTTTTTCTTTTTCTCGAATCGCCTGCATGATTTCCGCACCTTCTCCCAGATAGAATTCACGTTCACTCACAGGCGTTGGCCGGGTCACTTGCGGCCAGATATCAGGCTGCGGTTCGGCCCCCTTGAGGGCCTCCGCACTCGGGTTAGCGTCGACCATGACAGGGGTTTTTCGCACATCAACGCCCGGAACCGGTGCGCTGAATTCGATGGCGATATTATTAGGGTCGAATGCGTAGATGGAGTGAATGAACCCGTGATCGACCACTTCCGAGCACCAGAAACCAGCGGCTTCGAGCTTGTCCTTGATCTCCCACAGGTCGTCCTCTCCGGCCACTTCAAAAGACACGTGGTCAAAGATAAAGGGACCTTTTACCGGGAATCCGTGGTCTTTTTCTTTTAGCGGCTGAACGCCCGGCCATTCAAAAAAAGCGATCATGTCGTGGTCCGTGATCTCCAGAAAATAGTGGCGGTAACCGGGATGGCCCAGACCTGCGACCAGACGCATACCCAGCAGGTCGCGCCAGAAGCGGATGGTGGCATCCATGTCGCCGGTGGCCATGGCGAGGTGGTTTATACCTGTATATGTGGGCATGGATGAATCTCTCCCGATGGGGTTATCAATTCAGGGCTGCCGTAAGTTTATACGTGGGAGAGGAAAAAGGGAAGGGTGTGGGAGAAAACAACAGGAAGCCGCTTGCATCGCAGGCAGCTCCCCGTGGCAAGACCGTATGTCCAGTGGAAGGCTATTCGCTTGGTTTGTGCTTCCGTGTTCCCGCGTACAATTCGTACTCAAGCAATCGGCATTCGATTTTCGCGTTGAAGAATATCCTGCGCCGTCTGGTTTTCAGGCCAACCCGTTTGGCGAGGATGGGGCTGCCGGTGAAGATGAATCCGGTTTTGCCGCCGCATTTCTGTTTGAAGAAATCTCCGATACCCTTGTAGACTTCTTCGAGTTCCTTGATCTCGCCGAGGCGTTCACCGTATTCGGGATTGAAAATAACGATGCCTGGACCTTCAGGGACTTCGGTTTCCAGATAATCGCAGAGCGAGAATTCGATGAAGTCGCCGATACCTGCGAGGCGGGCGTTGTCTTTGGCGGCCTCGAGCGCTTCGGGGTCGTGATCGGTGGCGATGATGCGGCCCTTGATGTCCGTGTTCTCGTTATCTTCGGCCTCATTGCAGATGGCTTCCCAATCGCCGGGCGTGTAGCCGGGGAACTGCATGAAGGCGAGGTTGTTGCGCAGCAGGCCGGGTGCTCCCTTGAGAGCCATGAGCGCGGCTTCGATGGCAAGGGTGCCGGAGCCGCACATGGGCACGATGAAATGGCCTCCCTCGGCAGCTATTTTAGGCCACTCCCCAGCCAGGACGCAGGCGGCGGCCAGAGTCTCCTGCATTGGGGCGGTGTGTGGCCGTTTGCGGTAGCCTCGCTTGGGCAGCGGTTCGCCGGTGGTGTCGAGATAGAGGGTCGCTCGATTTTCGCGCCAGTGCAGGAAGAGGCAGACACCGGTGGTCTCAGGCCCGGAATCAGGGCGGATATCGAACTTTTCCACGAAATAATCGGCCACGGCATCCTTGACGCGCAGACCTGCAAAGCGGGAATCATTGACGGTGGTATCGCGGATGGAGGCATCGACGCGAAAATAGCCATCCTTGGCAATGTAGTCTTCCCAAGGAATCGTGTAGACGGCCTTGTACAACTCGTCGGTATCAATTGCCCGGAACCGCTTGAGTTCAAAGAGCACGCGATGGCCGGTGCGCACCCATAGATTGAGGCGCATGCAGTCCTTGATGGTGCCTTGGACGAGCACGCCCGCATCGAGCGGTTCGGGATCATTGAAACCAAGGGCTTCAAGTTCTGCCTGAAGGTATTCGGGCAGTCCCTTGGGGCAGGTGACCAAAATGGGGGCTTCTTTTTGAAATATCGTCATGATTTTACCATATACTATTTGGTGATGATTCTACAGGGGGCGCATGTTCCACTCTTCAACAGGACCGGGCTTGGCTGGAGCTTCCGGCTCTGGCGAGTCTTTTTTCGTTTCAGTTTTTTCTATTTTGACATTGGCTGTCCGTTGCGGTTCTGACAGGGCCAGAAAGAATGCGAACCCGATGGCGGCAGCCATGGCCGGATCGAACAGGAGCGGAGAGGTCATGCCTTGAGCAAAGAGGGCGGCGATCAGCCCCGCGCCCATGCGGGTCAGGCGTCGAAAGAGCAGAGCGAAAGCAGTGGTCAGGAAGGCAAGCGGAATACCGATGCCCCAGGCCAGTGTGAGACGCAGCCAGAATGACGAAACCTGTGGGAGATATACCCCCATCATGGACGGACTGCCGGTGGCGGCCTCCCATATTCCGCTCATTCCCACGGGAAAAGTAATGGGCAGTGCGTTGCCAATGGGGAAGCCCGTGAAAAGGAGCATCGGACTCTCGGTGTACAGTCGTACGGATTCCACCCAAAGCCAGTAGTCGGTATAGCGAATGGCGTCCGAGGCCGTGGTCGGGAGGAGGAAAGTGAGTCCGATCAGGGTAAGGAAAAGCAGTGAGCAGACCGTGCGCACCAGCTTGCCGCCTCGCCCGAAACACAAATATATCCAGGCCGCGGCAAAAAGACCGGTCCGCGACAGGCAGGCAGCGATGCCGAGCATGATCAGTATCCGCCAGACCCGGTGGCCCTGATTCGGTTCGTATGCGCCGCCGTCATTGGCTCCCGGTTTGAGACTGGCACACAGGGCGACGAGCAGCAGCCCGGCCAGAACATCTACATTACCAATTAGGCGCACTATGGGCGCGGCTTGATACAGGGCGACCTCGGTCACGAGATCGATAATGCACAATACGCCGAGCAGTGCGCCATACCGCTGGAAATCAGCCCGGTTCGGCATCCCGAAGGTCTTGATCCACAGGGCGCAGAACAGGATGAAAATCAGGGGCATAGCCTCTGAGATGTACGGAGTATATGATTCAAATGGTCGGAATATGTCGTGGGTATACAGGACCAGAATAGTGATCAGAACCATAAATAGGGCAACTTCAAAGACAAAGCGTTTCCTGACCGGAACGCCTGATGTTCGGTAGAGCATGGCGTGCATGGTCCCCAGCCCTGCAAGGAGCAACCACGGCAGCGCAGGCGATATCTCAGGCGATGAACCAAGGAAGCTGGTTAAAGCCAGACCTAGCGGGACCGCAGCATAAG
>JAFLJW010000316.1 GCA_022712815.1 Pseudodesulfovibrio sp.
AGAGCTGGCTGCCCCGGAAGAAAAAACCGAAAGCTGACCTTCGCCCCATTCAGACAAATACCCGCCTTCATCTTTTGAGGGCGGGTTTCTTTTTCTCATGGGAGCGCAAAAAACGTACTTATAAAACGCACACATGTCATAATTCATTGTATTTTCAGCAGGTTATCACTTGGCATAGCGGTTGCTTCATCAAGAGCGTTATTGATCATCAACCGCCAGGAGGATACCCATGCATCGTTTTATCATGATCACAATGACACTCTGCGTTTTGATTCTCGCAAGCGCACTAGCCTGGGCAGCAGTAGAAGCCCCGACAGACCTGAAGCTCGGCCCGCCTGAGGGCATGAGAGTCAGCAAACCTCTCGTCAATTTTTCACACGGAAAGCACAATGCAGCAAAGATCGAATGTACCACCTGTCATCACAACTGGGACGGCAAGTCCGAGGTCAGGAGCTGTTCCACACCGGCCTGCCACGACCAGCCGGGCAAGAAGGGGACAACCGCTTTTTACACGGCCTTTCATTCCAAGAAGTCTGAAACCAGTTGCCTCGGCTGCCACAAGATCGTGAAGAAGGATGGAAAGCCCGTCCCCGTGAGCTGCAAGGCCTGCCACGCCAAGTAAAGCCGCTACACAATTCCTTTCAGTTCCTTGTTCTTTTCTGAAAGGCTAAAATCCCCGAAAAAACCTTCTTGGCAAAAGCCTACCGTACCTGAAATCCGTCTGAAATGGCCTTTTGAACCATTTCAGACGGATTTCAAGCGCTCCGACCATGTCAACTAGACCGGACTCACTGCCTTCTTATGTTGAAAGCCATGGCTATGAGATTAGTTTTATAAACTAGACGCCTTGTTCGCTGAGAGAAATTTTCCTACCACCATTTCAGGGCTTCACTGTCAGGGTTCGTCAGGTACTCATACCGTTGCTCGATAATCTTTTTCCTGTTTTCCTCGTGAATTTTTTCAATCCTTTTGAGTTCTTTCATCTCTTGTTCAATTCCATTTACGACTATCTGGTGCTGCTGCAACCTTTGATCGAAGAGTTGTTTGACCAGTGACTTGATCTCGCTCTTCATGACTTGTTTTTTTTCTTCATCAGTTTCAACAGTCAATTGAACGGCAAGACGAATGCTGCGAACTTCAAGTTCATCCGTTTTTATGAAGAGCTGGAACAATTCCGGGTCAGTTTGACGAAGCTCTTCACCTTCTGGAACTTCCGTGGCGGCTTCTTCCATAACATCCATGTAGACTTTGGGAGCAATTCTTTTGATAATGGCAAAATCTGCGGCAATGCCGGGCGAATACTCTTCCAGCCATTCAAGAATGCCAGCAGCTGACATTCCCTCAGCCTGTGCTGAAAAGCGGGAGGCTGTATTTGCCTGGGTGACCATCAGGCCTCCGACAAAAAGAATTACCAGAATTATTGATACTTTTTTCATATTGTTGCCTCGGGGTGTATTGTTTCAAGTCAGATTCTTGTAAGCCTTTTCCTGGCTATTTGGATTTTTGTTTTCAATAATGCTGTGCGCGTCTTGAAAGAGCCTTTCGTTATGAAGCGCGGCTTCTTTGCTGCCAGCATCTTTTTTACGTTCAAGTGCCTTTTGACAGATGCATGCGTGCCAAGGGAAAAGTCTGAAACAGTGATATTCTTGATGTGAAAGTTCAATTCATCCCTTGATGTCAACGGGCTATAGAGAGCAATCATGATTGCCGCCGCCACAGCCAGGCTTGTCAGCGATGAGATCATCACAGAAGGCTTCCTGAGAGTCGCCAGAAAGAGGGGATTGCGTCCTCTGGTCTGCCTGGATGCCTCAGCAACGAAGTCGCAGGGAGCCGGCTCATCCATGGTGCTGTTAAAACTTGCTGCAAGAGACAGCATTTCTTCATACTCCTGGCGGCATTCCGGGCAGGTTTGGAGATGCTTTTCCATATCCGCCATTTCACTCGTAGAGAGCTCCTTTGACCAGAACAGCAAAAGTTTATCTTTATCGCAGCTCATCTAAACCTCCGTTGCCATAATTTCTTTCAGTTTCTTTTTCGCATTGTGCATCCTGCCCAGAGCCGTGTTCAAGGGGGTGCCTGTAATTTCCGCTATTTCCTTGAAAGACAGATCCTCCCTGAAACGCAGGTGAATGACTGTTCGCAATTCCGGGGGAAGGGTATCCACTGCTTCCTGAACCCGGTGTGCCAATTGCGATTGAGCATACGACTCATTGGGAAGCGGAGAAGTGTCAGGAATCGTGTTCATTATTACCTCGTCAACGCCTGTATCGGCCAACTTTGATTGTCGGGACAGAAATCTGGCCCCTTCGTTATGCGCAATCCTGAACAGCCAACTTTTAAAGCAATTCTGTTCCTGATAACTGGCTAGTCCCTTGAACCCTCGAATAAATGCTTCCTGCGTCGCATCAGCTGCCAATTCCCTGTTGCGTGTCATGCGCAGCAGATACCCATAGATCTTGTCCTGGTATCTCCTGAACAAAGGTTCTGCGGCTGCATTATCACCGGACTGAACCTTTTGGACCAATTCTTCATCTGTCTCCATATCTGTTGATTTACATTTTCCGGGAGAGAGAAGAAGCTTTCTTTCATCAGAAACGGGGCTCGTCATTTGGCCTTCAACAGTATTCGTATTTTCATTAATAGCCCTTGGCGAATTGACATTGTAAGATGTGGCCCTGTAGACGCAATCCGTGAAGAAAGAGTCTTATTGTTCTCAAGAAAGAAAAAACACAATCCGTAATATCACCACCTTGTAAAGCTTTGTTGCTGACCGCTTCTAGAAGGTATAACCGACCTGCAACTTTCCACCAATGGCGGAGTCCTGTTTGATGGTTTCGCCTGTTTTATCTCCCTTTTTATCGTAAAATTTCATTTCCCGCCCAAAGTGATACTCAGGCCCGAATGAAAGGGAAAGTGAATCGGTCGGTTTCCAGTCATAATACAGTCCCACTAGCATGCTGCTCGTTTCCAGATATCCTTTTTTCACAACCGAACTGTCGTCTTTCAGCCTGTATGTGGTCCCGTCCATGCCAAAGGCGAAGCGAATGGTTGACTCTTCTGAAAACGAGTAGCCTGCCTCCGCACTCGGAGTGCCAAGACTCATGAAGTACCCTGATCCATCCGTGTCAAAGTTTTCGTAGGCAATGCCTAAGTAAGGCAAAATGGAAGAGTCGATATTGTTGGCAAATACAACCGCGCCAAAGTTTGTTGTCCAATTGTCGTTGATGATATATCCGAATCCGCCACGTAAGGCTGTGCCGAACGATCCGCTCATCTCCTTTTCAAAAGATGATGTACCAACGATTTCCGCTGAATAGAACCAATCATTGTTGATCTGTCCTACATGCTCATAGGCCAGACGCAGCCTGTGGAGATTCTCCCATGGTTTGTCGCTGCCATTGCCGAAGTTGAGTTTGCCTGTGTCTTTCCACGAATAATTTTCCCCTGCATAGCTCAAAGAAAAGCCTCCTGCCTTGAGCCTGACTTGATTCATTATGACCTGTGCCGATCCGCCTGAATCCTTGAATTTCGCATCGGCAATGGCTCCCCCTGTGATTTTGATGCTGACAGGAGAATAAAACGATTCTTCATGTTTTGGCTCTCCCGTTTCGGCCAGACATGGAACAGCCATACATATAAGCAACAATGCAGTTGCAATTGATAACGTTTTCATAATTCCTTTAATCCTCATCGTGTTAATAATTTCGGAACAGCTTGGGTCCTATTTAGTAAAACCCAATGCGGACGTGTTTTATTGTCAAATGAATGAATATAATTGGTGAAGACACCCAGTGACCTTAAAAATCCCCTTGATCCATAAAAAAAAGGCCCGTCAAAAGCGAACCTCTTTTTTTTAGGAAACAAATGATATTGATCAGGAAACACGAAGAGCTTCCTTGACAGCCTTCAGGGCTTTGACCTTGGACAGTGCGGAGTAAAGCTGATCCAGATCAGTGACCTCCACCGTGAATTCAAGAACGGATGTGCCATCCACCTTGGATTCAAAGCTGCCGGAATCAATGTTGACTTTAAGATCGGCGAGCATGGAACATATCTTGCCAAGCATACCCGGCTTATTGAGACATTTGATCCTGATTTTGGTCGGATACGGCTTATCCTCAACTCCCTCCCAGGAAACACTGATCAGCCGCTCATCTTCAAAATTCTTGACGTTGTGGCAGTCGATGCGGTGCACGGTCGCACCACGCCCGCGTGTGATATATCCTATGATCGGCTCGCCGGGCAGTGGATTGCAACAACTGGCAAAACGTACCAGAATATTATCAATCCCGGAAATGCTCAAACCTTCTGATTTAGGCTTCTTTCTGATTTCGGCTTCCGTCTCCGGTCCTTTCTCCTTGCTCTTGTGTTCGTCCCACGTCTCCCCATTCATGACTGCATAGAGACGTTTGATCACCTTGCGCGGAGTGAACCTGGAAAAACCAACCTGAGTCAGAAGATCGTCAACACCGCCACAATTGAAGCCATCGACCAGTTTGAGAAAATACCCGTCCTTGATGGCCTTATGGACATTAATGCCTACCCGGCGACCTTCCTTCTCCAACATTTCCTTGGCAAGGGCGATGGCCCGATCTCTCTCCACAGCGCGTGTGTACTGCTTGATGCGAGTCCGCGCCTTGGCGGTCTTGACGAACTTGAGCCAATCACGGCTCGGCATCCGGTTCTTGTCTGTAATTATCTGGACAGAATCGCCATTCTTGAGTGCGCTGTGCAACGGAACGATACGGCCATTAACTTTGGCTCCGGCACATTTATCGCCCACCTCGGAATGGATAGCATAGGCAAAATCAACCGGCGTGGCCCCTTCGGGAAGCTCCTTGATATCACCGTTTGGCGTAAAAACGTAAACCTCTTCCTGAAACATCTCCAGCCGGAGTGACGACATGAACTCGCGCGGGTCGGAAAGCTCCCGCTGCCAGTCCATTATCTGCCGCAGCCAGGTGTATCGCTCGGCATCACGGGTTCCAGCGACCTTGCCTTGCTTTACTCCCTTGCCCACCTGCTTGTACTGCCAGTGAGCGGCAACACCGTATTCGGCAATCTGATTCATCTCTTCGGTACGAATCTGAAACTCGATACGCTCCCCGCCAGGGCCGATGACCGTGGAGTGCAGGCTCTGGTACATGTTGGCCTTGGGGATGGAAATATAGTCTTTGAAACGACCGGCTACGGGCCGCCACAGGGCATGGATAAGCCCCAGCACAGCGTAGCAATCCTTGAGTGATTTAAGGATAATGCGAAAAGCTATGAGATCGAATATTTCATCAAAGGTCAGCCCCTGCTGTTCCATTTTCACATGAATGGAATGCAGATGCTTGGTCCGTCCGTAGACACTCCCCTCAATCTTGTTTTTCTTGAGCATCTCGTTGATCAGGTCGAGGACCTTCTCAATATAGGGTTCGCCCGCTGCGCGATGCTCTGAAACGGCCTCACTCAATTGCCCGAAAACATCGGGCTTCAAATACTTGAGACAGAGGTCCTCAAGCTCGGTCTTGACCCGATGCAAACCAAGACGATTGGCAAGCGGTGCATAGATATCATGCGTCTCCTGAGCAATGAGCCGCTGCTTGACCGGCTTCATGAACTCCAGAGTGCGCATGTTGTGCAACCTGTCGGCCAGCTTGACCATGAGCACGCGGATATCCTCGGCCATGGCAAGGATCAGCTTGCGGATATTCTCCGCCTGCTGCAC
>JAFLJW010000325.1 GCA_022712815.1 Pseudodesulfovibrio sp.
GTGCTGGAACCGAAAACGCTGGATGCCCATATACAGGGTCCAGACGGCCAGAATCATTGCCAAAGACTGAATGAATGGATGAATCCACATCATGCGAATAAACTCCTGGGAATCAAAATGTATTTCCAAGCAAAGCAAACAGAACCAGCGGCAGGGAACCATAGATAGCCGCAGTCGCCCCGCGCCTGAAATCAATCACAACGGCATGGATGGCCCATGCCCCGACCAGTAAAATAACGGGCGGTAGCATCCACGCCAGCGCACCCGGTCCGCTGACAAAGGCAAGCCAGCCGAGCCCAAGAAAATACGCGCTCACCCAAAGCACAAGCAGCGGCTTGTACAAGCGGTGCGGCAATCGCGTGTCCAAGGTGGCGAACCCGGCCCGGAAATAATCGTCGCGGTGCCTCTCGTGCAACAACCAGAAGTGCGGCACCTGCCACAAATAAAAAATCCCGGTCACCGCCAGAATGGCCGGGTCGAAAACAGAACCACCCGCGCCGACCCAGCCGGTCAGCGGCGGCAGTGCGCCGCTCACGGCTCCCACCAGCAAAGCCATTGGCGTCACGCGCTTGAGCGGTGTGTACAATCCGTTGTAGATAACCGGTACAGCCATTCCCAAAACGAGCAAGGGCCATCCTCCGGCCAAAAAAAACAATGAAAATCCTGCGATAAAAAACGCGGCGGATGCGATGGAAGCAGTCCACACGCTCAACCGGCCAGATACCAGTGGACGGTTCTGGGTGCGGTACATGAGTGCATCGTAATCTCGCTCCTGAACTTGATTGAGCGCGGAACAGGCGGCGCACAGCACCCCGGCTCCGGCGGCAGCCATAAGGCCATGCCACGGCTCAGTCCCACCCAAATAGAGTGCGCCAAAAAGCGACCCGGTGGCCACGGCCAGACTGACGCGGGGGCGCATGAGATGAATCAGGCCGAACAACACGATCAATGCTCTCCGCCAAGTGATTTGATGAATGAAATCAAGCCCTCCAAAGTCTCTTCGTTCAAGTCGTCATATAGCGGCATGGAGTCCACATACCCTTCCACCACCCATGTGGAGGAATATCTGATGGACTGGCGCAGATAGGCTTCGTCGGCAATGACCGTTTCCTTCTTGGAGAACCTGTAGACCTTGACCTCGGCCCCGTACAATCCCTTCCACGTCGGCGCACGGCCCGTTGTGGTCCCGTCTGTCGAATGGCATTTGAGGCACCCTTCCACTTCGGCCATCTGCCGACCCGGATGCCCGGCCTTGCTCAAGTCCTTGCCGCCTTCGTCCTTGCCCAGCAGGAAGCTGACGATGGCTCCCAGATCTTCCTCGCTCAACTCATCCGAGTAAGGCGGCATCTCGTCGTCAAAGCCGTCCACCAGCTCCGCGCCGGGGTCCATGATGGATGCCCTGAGATACTTATCGTCCGCCCTGAGAGTCCGCTTTGCGCCGTCCGGCAGGATTAGCAGCCTTTCCTTGCCCGCCATATCGTTAAGCGGCGGGGCAACATCATCGGTTCCGTCCATGGCGTGACAATCAAAGCAACCGAATTCTTCCATAAGGGCCAGACCACGGGATTCTCCAGCCACCTCTTCCGGCGTGC
The DNA here is from genome assembly GCA_022712815.1 of Pseudodesulfovibrio sp. Classification (GTDB taxonomy): domain Bacteria; phylum Desulfobacterota; class Desulfovibrionia; order Desulfovibrionales; family Desulfovibrionaceae; genus Pseudodesulfovibrio. Next base: position 1,593 of record JAFLJW010000325.1, read on the forward strand.
CGGTCAGCCACGCCTCGAACTCGTCTGCTTCCACCACTTTCAGCTTGGTAATCATGTCCGCATGTTTGAGGCCGCAGTATTCAGCGCAAAAAATATCATATTCACCCAAGGAGTCGGATTGAATCCAGACAGAGGTCTCCATACCGGGAACCACGTCCCATTTCACGCGCATGGCCGGGATGTAAAAGGAGTGGATGACATCACGCGAGGAGAGAGTCAGCCTGACGGGCGTGTCCAGCGGGGCCACCAGTTCCGGGCTTGTCTTGCCGTTTGCATAGGTGAATTTCCAGGACCACATCCGGCCCTCGACCAGCACTTCCATGGCCCCTTCCGGGATGGTGCGCATGGCCTTGAAGCTCGACCAGCCGGTCCAGAACAGGCCGAGCACGATGATGGTGGGCAACACGGTCCAGATGATTTCGGCCCAAAGGTTGCCACGGATATCGGCAGCCACGGGATTGCGCCTGTGATTGTACCGCCACAGGAACCAGAGCATGACCACCGTGACCACAACCAGAATGAACACGGAAAATCCGAGGATAATGAGAAAGGCCTGATCGACCTCTTTGGCGGCGGAAAAAATCTGTGGATACATACGTTACCCCGCGACCCTGTATGCTGTGTCGAAAAATGTCAGCCCGATGAAGATGGCGAGAATGACAAACGCCGCCAGCACCATGAACTTGAACGTCCAGCTCTCGTACTTGAGATGCATGAAGATGAATGTCACAAGTGAGGCCTTGACCGTGGCGATGGACAATGCGGCCACCACATTGAGGAAGCCGAGGTCGATCTGCGCTGCGTAGACCGTCACGCCGGTCAGGCAGAGCAAGGCCACCCAGATGATGACGAAAAACCTGTAGCTGGGTCCGTGATATTGCGATGTATTCATATTCATTCCCCCTGCCTACGCTATGAGATAAAAAAGCGGGAACAGGTATATCCAGATCAAGTCAACCAGATGCCAGTATAGACCGCCGTTTTCAAGGGCCACGAAATACTGGGGCGTGCATTTGCCCACGGTGATCAGCCAATAAATCCAACCGAGTACGGCCATTCCAATGACCACATGAATACCGTGCAAACCGGTCATGGCATAATAGAGGGCAAAGAACGCCTGCTTGCCCGGTTCCCAGTCCGCGATATCTGGCGAGCCGGGATAGATGCCGTGGTGAATCTTGGCCGACCACTCGAAATATTTGTCCACCAGAAAGACCGCTGCCAGCGCGATGGTCAGCAGCAGGAATATTTTGGCCTTTTTCTCATCCCCTTTTTGCAAGGCGGTCACGGCTAGAACCGCGAACAG
>JAFLJW010000002.1 GCA_022712815.1 Pseudodesulfovibrio sp.
GACGAAAACGACGAATTCGCCATCTTTGACGTCCATGTTCACATCGTGGAGGACTTTGACTTTTCCAAACGATTTGTCGATGTGCTTCAATTGGATATCAGACATGTTCTTCCTTTATTTGACCGCACCGGCGGTGATGCCCCGGATGAGGTGTCGGGACAGGAGAATGTAAATGATCAGTATGGGGACTATCGCCAAGGTCAGGGAGGCAAGAACCGCGTTCCAGTCCGTGACATACTGACCGATGAATTGTTGTACGCCGAGCGTGATGGTCTGGGTCTTTTCACTGGGAGCCAGGATGAGCGGAAACCAGAGATCGTTCCAGACCGGGACCAGTGTGAACACTCCAACCGTGGCGATGGCGGGGCGGGTCAATGGCAGGATGACCTTGAAAAAAATGGTGTATTCATTCACACCGTCGCAGCGGGCCGCCTCTTTCAGGTCCTTTGGTATCTGTTGCATGAACTCCGAAAGAATGAAGATAGCCAGTGGCAGGCTTTGGGCAATGTAGACGAGCACCAACGCTGTCAGGGTGTTGGCAAGGTTCATGTTCACTATGAGTTGGAGCAGGCTGACGCTGCCGAGCCTGATGGGAATCATGATTCCGATTGCCAGATAGAGGCCCAGCAATTTGTTGCCCTTGAAGCGATATTCGGACAAGGCCCAAGCGGCCATGGCTCCCAGTATCAGGACCAGAGCCAGTGTTGCTATGGTGACGATGATGCTGTTCATGAAATAGATTTCAAAGTCGGAGCGCAGTAGTACCTTCTCGAAGCCTTTCAGGCTGAAGGTATCAACTCCGGGCAACCCCATGGGGTCTCCGAAAATCGCTTTTCGTGACTTGAAGGAGTTGATGATGGTCAGGAAAATGGGCCACAGCGCGATCAGCATGTAAGAGACCAGAATGGCGTGGATCGCCATACTGCTTATGGCTTGTCTTGTTTTCGGCATAGGTTTTCTCCTGCCCTAGAGCGCGTATCTGCGCAGTTTGCGTTGCAGGACGAAAAGATAAAAAAGGACACCGACGAGGATGACTCCAAACATCATGGTGGCGACGGTGGCCCCCATGGTCGGGTTGCCGAGCTGGAGCTGGAATCCGAAGAAGGTGCGGTAGAAAAGGGTGCCCATGATATCGGTGGAGAAGTCCGGTCCGGCCAGTGCCCCCTTGACTGAATAGATGAGGTCAAATGCGTTGAAGTTGGCCACAAAAGTCAGGATGGAAACCATGGCAATGGTAGGCAGGATCAATGGCAGCTTGATATGCCAGAAAATTTCCCAGTGGGTCGCGCCATCTATAATGGCGCTTTCTGTCAGGTCTTCCGGGATATTGAGCAGGGCTGCATAGATCAGCATCATGGGTATGCCGACGAACTGCCAGACCGAGATGAGCGCCAAGGTGAGCAGGGCTGTTCCTTCCTGTCCCAGCCAGGGTTGGAACCAGTCGGTCAGCCCAATGAAGCCGAGCAATGACTCACTGACGCCCCACAGAGGGCTTAATATGAGCTGCCAGATGAATCCGATGATGACGACCGAGAGCATGGTCGGCATGAATATGAGCGTGCGATAGGCTGTGCGTCCTTTGAGTTTTGGCAGACTGAGCAATGCGGCCAGCATGATCCCGATGGGGTTTTGCACGAGCATGTGGACGCAGAAAAATTTGAAGTTGTTCTTGAGGGCGTTCCAGAATGCGTTCGACCACTCCGGGTCGGTTATGAGGGTTATGTAGTTGGTCAACCCGGTGAAATGGAACGCACCGGTTCCGTCCGTGCTGTAGAGGCTCAATCGGATGGAGTCGAGCAAAGGATAGACCATGAACATGGTGTATATGATCGTGGCCGGAGCCAGAAACACAATTACATGGTGGGGGAAACCTGCGAATTTGCCGCCGCGTACGCTCATTATGTCTTCCCTCGGAAAGAAGTGAGAAAAGGGACTCCCGGTGCAGGGAGTCCCTTTGATTCCATGTCGTTATTGCTGAGGCTTGTACCACTTTTCCAGACCGGCCTGGGTTTCTTTGCTAGCTTCCTCAGGAGTCATGGTGCCGTTGATGACCCTGGAGCTGACATTCCAGAGCTGGTTTTCCAGATTCGGGGTGCCACGAGAGAGGATTTGGTAGGAGTTGCGGATGGTGGATTCATGCGTGTTGCGCCAGTCCACGAATTCCTGGGCAACCGGGTCTTTCAGGGAGACCTTGTGGCTGGACAGGGGGAAGAAGCCGGGCAGTGCGTTGGCATAGAGGTCCGCAAATTCGGCGGTGGTCATCCATGCCAGGAAGGTGCGAGCTGCTTCCTGATTCTTGGAGGCTGTGTTCAGGCCGAGTGCGATGTCGGTGTGATCGGAGATGTAGCCTTTCTTGGCACCGGCGGGCAGGGGCGGCGGAAATGCGCCGAACTCGAAGTCAGCCTGGGTGTTGAAGGTGGCGATATCCCAGGAGCCTGCCGGGTAGATGACTGCGCGGCCCAAGGTGAACAGGTTCTGGCTGTCGGGGTATTTTTGTGCCTTGAAGCCCTTGCCCATGTAGGGAGCCCACTTGGCGAGCTGCTTCCATGTGTCGGTGTAAGGCTTGTCTGTCAGCTTGGCAGTACCGGCGATGAGAGCCTTGCGGCCTTCTTCACCTTTCCAGTAGTTAGGACCGATATTCTGGAAGCCCATGGTGGCTGCTTCCCACTGGTCGGCTGTGCCCATGGACAGAGGAATATAGGAGCCGTCGGCCTTGATCTTGTCGAGGACCGCGAAGAATTCAGCTTCTGTTGTGGGAACGGAAAGCCCCAGTTCCTTGAAGGCTTCCTTGTTGTAGATGAAGCCGTGAATGACAGACGCCATGGGGACGGCGAAAGTGGATTTGCCATCATCGGTCTGCCATGCGGATTTGGCGACATCGGAGAATTCGTTCATGCCTTTCAGGTCATCCAGTCCGACCAGATAGCCCTTTTTGAAAAGTTCCAGTGAGGCATCGAAGGGACGGCAGGTGATCAGGTCTCCGGCAGTTCCACCAGCCAGTTTGGCGTTGAGACCTGCATTGTATTCGGCAGGTGGCATGGGAGAGAAGGTCACTTTGATGTCCGGATGTGCCTTGTTGAATGCCGGAATAATGATGTCGGTCCAGATCTCGCTGTCGTCATTGCGCCAACTTTCGATTTTCAACGTTGCTCCAGCCATGGCGGCGGTGGCAAGCATGCTCATGACCAGCAGTGCTGCCAAGGTAATCTTAATAATTTTTTTTAACATCGGTCCCTCCTCGTTTCGGAATTTGATAGACAATATACATCTTCACTCAGGCTTCGGCAATGCGTGTCAGCGCGTCGCGCAGGTTTTGCCCTGCGCCGGACAGGGCTTCCCTCGCCTGGTTCGGAGTCAATCCCTTTGCAATGAGTACGGCTGTTTTGACATGGTTGCCGCTTTTCTGAAGTGCTTCGGTCGCGGTCTCGGAATCCACGTGTGCTATGGAAGCGACCATGTGGTTGGCGCGTTTTTTCAGCTTGTCGTTGTCCGGCTGCACGTCCACCATCATGCCATCATATACATGGCCCAGTCGCGTCATGACCAAAGTGGAAAACATGCCCAGAGCTGTTTTCTGGGAAGTTCCGGCCTTGAGTCGTGTGGACCCGGCAATCACTTCCGGTCCGGTATTGAGCAGGACGGGATGGTCGGCAATCTTGAGCAGTCTGGAATCGTCGTTGTTTGCCATCCCGACAACCAGTGCGCCTTGCTCCTTTGCCATTTCGGCAAACAGGCATGTGTAGCGGGTCTCGCCGCTTGCAGAGACGGTAATGACAACATCTTGTTTTGAAATTGTGCTTTTGAGGAAATCTGTTCTGGCCATATCCACTTCATCGTCACCTTCGGTCTGGATGGTCAGAATATTGTCGGGATCATCGGCTCGATATACGGCCAGTCGGGCAGGGGACCAGCCAAAGGTGCATGGCAGTTCGATACCATCGAGTGCAGCCAAGACACCGGACGAACCAGCTCCGACATAGATGAGGCGGCTGGCCTGATTTTTCAGGCGTTCGGCAACGGCGAGGGCGGCGGTCTCAAGTTGGCCTATGGCAGATCGAACAGCTGCCACGCCAGCAGCCTGGTCTTGCCACAGGACGTTGAGAACGTCTCTGGACTGCCATGTGTCAATGCCTGTCGAACGAGAACTGATACGTTCCGTGTTAGGCTGAGAAGAGTCCGAGTTTGTTGTCATAGGTAAGGATTTAGCACATCGAAAGGGTGTGGGGAAGGAAATCGATTTATTTCGGTCACCGATTTTAACTGATTTGTTTGCCGTGGGGGGGCATATTGAGTACGTCCCATAGAGGAGTGAATACCATGCGTGATGACCGACTCTTGGTGGGAATTGACGGCGGCGGTACAAAATGCCGCGCTCGTATTACAGATATGGACGGTTTTGTCCTTGGCGAAGGTCAGGGCGGTCCGGCCAATACCCGTCTGGGGCTTGATGTTGCTTTTGGCAGCATCATCGCAGCCACGGATATCGCTTTGGCTTCGGCCGGCCTTAATCTGGGCAGGAAAAAAGATGTCCACGCCGGGCTTGGATTGGCTGGCCTTTCTCTCAAGCGGGAGCAGGATATGGTCGCCGGGTATGATCATCCCTTTGCGTCCATGACTGTTGAATCCGATGCCTATATTGCCTGCCTCGGTGCCCACAATGGGACTGATGGTGCGATCCTGATCCTTGGAACCGGCAGTTGTGGCTGTGCTATCATAGATGGTGTGGAACATACTGTTGGTGGATGGGGTTTTGAAATTTCCGACCATGCCAGTGGCGCGCAGATTGGCTATCAGGCTGTACGCGCCTCGCTGCTTGCTCTGGAAGGCGTCATACCCATGGGTGAACTTGCTCGCGAGATCATGGACAGGCTGGGCAATACGCCTGAAAAGGCCGTGCCATGGGCCGAGACAGCCACCCCCGGCAAGTATGGGAGTTTCGCTCCTCTGGTAACGAAATGGGCTTTGGACGGTGATCCCCTTGCCAATCGCATCATGCGCGAAGCCGGTGCGGATGCCGGGTTGCTGGTGCGGGCCATGGAGGCCAAGGGGGCCGGTTGCGTGGCCCTTATCGGTGGAGTGGCGAGGGTCATCGAAACGTGGCTGCCGGAAGACGTGAAGCATTTGCTCGTTACTCCTGCTGGCGATGCTCTGGACGGAGCTCTTTTGCTGGCCCGTAGAAAACTTGAGAGCGGAGCGTGAACATGAATGAAATTACCGAGCACACCACGACCTTGATGTACAAGGAAACCTGCGAAGCCCCGTCGGTCGTTGCCCTCCAGAAGGAGAAAAGCGATGTCGTCTGCGCGGAACTCGCTGCCCGGTTTCTGAACCGTCCGCCCCGGCTGGTGGCGACGTGCGCCCGTGGCAGTTCGGACCATGCAGCCACTTACGCCAAATATCTTATGGAAATTCATCTCGGCGTGCCGGTCATGTCCGCCGCCCCATCGGTGGGGTCCATCTATGGTCGGCCCATGAATCTCAACGACTGCCTGTTTGTGATCATATCCCAATCCGGTAAAAGTCCGGACCTGCTTGCGAGCGCACAATGGGCGAGGGATAATGGTGCCTTTATTTTGGCTCTGGTCAATCAGGAAGATTCTCCGGCGGCAAAGATGGCCGATGCCGTCATTCCGCTTCTGGCCGGACCGGAAAAAAGCGTAGCTGCTACCAAATCGTATATCGCGTCGCTCAGTGCCTTGCTCCATATGACTGCGGCCGTGTCCGGTGACATGGAATTGGGTCGGGCTTTTAATGAATTACCCTCTGACCTGGAAAAAGCCCTCAAACTTTCCTGGGATGAAGCGGTGGAACCTCTGGCTGATGCGGAGAATCTTTTCGTTGTCGGTCGAGGTCTCAGTTATGGTGTGGCTCTGGAAGCCGCCCTCAAGCTCAAGGAAACATCATCTCTCCATGGAGAGGGGATCAGTGGGGCAGAGATCATGCACGGCCCGCTTGCTCTGGTTCGCAATCGGTCACGGATACTGGCTTTCAGTCAGGAGGATGAAACCCGACCCGGACTGCTGGAGCTGGCCGAGGTCCTGCGTGGCAAGGGAGCCAAACTGCTCATGGCCGAAGAGGGCGAGCCTGCGCCGGGGCGTTTGCCAGTGGTGCCGGGTATGCATCCGGCTACAGCACCCATCGCCATGATCCAGTCTTTTTATATCATGGCGAATAAACTTTCCCTGGCGCGGGGGCTGAACCCTGACACTCCTCCATCGCTCAAGAAAGTCACGGAGACACTTTGATGCGTCAATTTTTCACCAACGGGCGAATTTTCACGGGCGACATGATCGCCCAGGGATACGGTGTGGAAGTCGAGGACGGGACTATCGTGTCTCTTGCCCCCAGCGAACTCCCACCTGATAATTGTGAAGTGACAGACCTTGAGGGGCATCTTCTCGCACCCGGATTCGTCGACGTTCAGGTCAATGGTGGCGGCGGCGCGCTCTTCAATGACAATCCTGATGTGGACTGCATTGAAACTATCATCAAAGCCCATCGCCAGTTTGGCACCACGAGCCTGCTGCCGACCTTTATTTCGGACGATTGGGATGGAATGGTTCGAGCTGCCCGCGCTATCCAACACGGAATGGAACTCGGCCTGCCGGGGCTTTGCGGTGTGCATTTTGAAGGTCCATATCTCAACGTGGACCGCAAAGGTATTCATCAGGCAAAGCATATCCGGGCATTGGA
>JAFLJW010000003.1 GCA_022712815.1 Pseudodesulfovibrio sp.
CAACATTCTATTAACTGAGGCGCAGCAATGAGTAATGGGTTTGAAGCATTCTTTGTGAGGCTTTGTTCGGAAACGGAAATCAAGAATCAGTCGCAGCTTGCCCGTGAGTTGGGTGTCGGTAGGGCGGCGGTGTCCCTTGCCAAGCGTAAGGATTCCGTGCCTGCCAGGTGGATACTGGATTTGTCGTCCCGGTTCGGGTTGAATCCGCTCTGGCTTGAGCTGGGCAAGGGGTTTCCCCGGCCAGAGGCTGCCCTTGCCGCAGTCTGCGAAGAAGGGGCAGCCTATGAGGAGATACCCAAGGTCCGGGCCAGACTCTGTGCTGGCGGCGGGTCCTTTGAGACAGAAGGACTGGTGGAAGGGTACTACTCGTTTCGTGCGGATTGGTTGAATTCGCGAGGCAATCCGGCGAATATGGTGCTGATGGAAGTCATAGGCAATTCCATGGAGCCGGAGATCAAGGAAGGTGACATGGTGCTTATCGACCAGTCCCGTTCCGATATACTTTCAGGCGGCATTTACGCCGTGGGCGTGGAAGACACGGTCATGGTCAAACGCGTTGAGAAACTCCCCGGCACCCTGGTGCTGAGAAGCGACAACATGGACTACTCACCAATCCACCTGTCTGGTGACGAGCTTAACAATGTTCGGGTTATAGGTCAGGTCCTTTGGGCCTCCAGAGAGTATAGATAACTGCCGCTGCCTGAAGAAATTCAGCCCCGCAACAAAAAATGTTGCGGGGCTTTTTATTTGTAACTATCTGAAATTACAGATGTAAAGAGATTGAAGTTCTTTTGTGTGGTGAAAAGCGATACATTTTGTAAAATAATAGTTGACAAATAATGCGGGCGTTGTTTATCAATAGATCACAGTGAGTCGTAAATGAATACAAGCGCGTCTCGGCGCGGATAAGGAGAAGAGTCATGCAGGAACGTTTTTGCAAGTGCGGTCACAGGCTGATGGTCCAGTATACTCTTGATGGTTTCATTCCCTGGGAAGCTGTCATCAATCAGAGCGACAAGGCTGTCTCTCCGGTCAAGGTCTGCCCCTGTTGCGGTTCGTATCTGAGTATTCATTTTCTGAGGTAAGCTGGAAAATATTTTTTTGCAGGCAGAGTGTTTCCCACAGACGTTCTGTCTGCCCATCCCTGTTGAACATGGGTCGTGCGCAATCCCTGGAGTGTGCGGCCCATGTTCTGTTTTTGGGAAGATAAGGTGAAATCTAGTGGCGGATAGTGCCGAGTTTGGGAAGGCTGACGGATTCGGTACGGTTTCGGCCAGATTGTTTGGCTTGATAGAGAGCGCGGTCAGCGGCCAGGAGCAGGTGGTCGGGTGCGGTTTCACATGCCGGGATACCTGAGGCAACGCCGATGGATACGGTGACGGTGCGGCTGACAGAAGAATTTGGGTGCTTGATACATATTTTGGCGAGGTTGGCGTGGATAGTGTCGGCCACGGATTTGGCACCAACGTAGTCGGTCTTGGGCAGGATGATGGCGAATTCCTCGCCGCCGTATCTGGCAACAAGGTCGCCCGGACGATGGACAGCCGTACGAATGGCATCGGCTACGGCACACAGGCAGGAGTCGCCGTCCAGATGCCCGAGTGCATCATTATAGCCCTTGAAGTGGTCGATGTCGATCATGAGCAGGCCGAGTTCGGCATCTTCGCGTCCGTTGCGGACCCATTCCTTGACCAGTGTGTCGTCAAAGCAGCGGCGGTTGGCGATTCCGGTCAGGCCATCCAGATTGGACAGGCGTTCCAGTTTCCTTGCCAGCCGTTCCAGTTCCCTTTCCCGCAGTTTTCGTTTGACCATCTCTCGCCGCAGTTGCAGGGCAGATCTGACCCGCGCCCGAAGTTCGATCCTGCTCACTGGCTTGACGATGTAGTCCGAGGCTCCTGCCGCAAAGGCGCGGTCAAGGGTCGCCTCGTCATCCTGACAGGTAATGGCTATGATCGGAATATCCTGAAATTCATTATTCGACTTGATGGTTAGAGTGGCGGCAATGCCGTTGATTCCTTTAATATCAATGTCCATGAGAATGAGGTCAACGGGTGATTTGGTTTGTTCAGAGATAGAGAGCACGCCCATGGCGCGTTGAAAAGTCGGCACTGCTGTCGTGTTCGGGTATCCTGCATTTGTCAGGATACCTTCAAGTTGTGCCACTGAGGCTTTAGAGTCGCTGACGATGAGAATTTTCATGAATGGTTACTCTTTATCAAAAAAACAGACCTTTGGCGAGTGGGTGATCCCGAGGAAATGCGAGAGGTGCGAAGGCTGTCAAGAGTGCGTGAAGGTGTGCTTGTTTTTAGTTTGAGTAGCGGTTTTGACTGCCATGTTCTCCTTTTTCATTTTTTGCCGTTAGATGGATGATAATGTTCGTTATTTTTTTGCAAAATATATCATGGCGGTGTACCTTTGCTGGAAAGTTGTTAATACTGTTATTTGAGTGATAACAGAAACGACCTCGGAGGCCTGATGAACCGCTTGAAATTCCATGCCCTGTTTGTTTTTATTTCTCTCGCTTTAATCCTTTCCCCGTCTTCGGCTCAGGCCGCCGGGAGTGGTGCCTTTATCGCCATTTACAATTCCGGGCGTGCGCTGGTGAAAGAAGTCCGGGTCGTGACTCTGCCCAAAGGGCTGGCCAGTGTGGTTATCAAGGATATCCCGTCCACCATCGATCCGACCTCGGTCCGCGTCATGGCCCGGGACATGATCGTCTATGATTTGCAATACAGTTACACCCCCATCACAACCAAGAACCTGCTCGATAAATACGTGGGCAAGGAACTGACGGTCATCATGCCTGACCCGGCGGATGCCAATGCCCGTATCCTGCGTAAGGCTAGGTTGGTTGCCAATGTGGACAGGCCCATTTTCCTCGTTGGCAGCGAAGTTTATATCGGGAACTACGTAGCCCTTCTGCTGCCTGAATTGCCCAAGGAACTTGAAACAGAGCCGACCCTGACCCTTACCACGGAAAACGGTGACGCCGGTAAAAAAGACGTTGCCCTGCACTATCTCATGGGTGGTTTGACTTGGCGGACGGACTATACCCTGACTGTCGGCGACAAGGGAGACACCGCCACCATCGACGCCTGGGCGACCTTGACCAATACCTCTGGCAGCGGTTTCCAGAGTGCGGATGTCCGGTTGGTTGCCGGGAATGTCAAGCGTGCGGCTGCACCGAGGGGCAACCTTCGGGTCAAGAGCATGATGGCAATGGAGGCGGATGTAGCTGCTTCGCCGCAGCCTGCCGGGGAATCTTTTGCGCAATATCATGTCTATGACATCGGCAGGCCGATTTCCTTGGCTCCCAATGGAACAAAGCAGATCAGCCTGTTTTCGGCGTCCAAGGTCGAGGTCGAGCAGGAGCTTGTCAGCCGGTTTCACACGGGCGGGGGGCAACGGAGCGGCGTGATCAAGCAAGGTGTCGAGTTGGCCCTCAAATTTTCCAACACGGTTGTGAATAATCTGGGTCGCCCCATGCCGGGCGGATTGGTGCGCGTGTTCATGCCCACCTCCGACGGCACGCAGTTGCTCGCTGGCGAGTCGGGGATTTCCCATATTGAAAAGGGTGGAGATGTGCGGCTCTCCCTTGGGCAGTCCTTTGATCTCAAGGTTGAGCGCAAGCAAACCTATTATTCCAGGATAGGTAAGAATTCGGCTGAAATCGGCTGGCAGATAACTGTCAGAAACGGCAAGGACACACCGCAAAAGCTCAAGCTTCGGGATGTTCTTCCGGGACAATGGGAAGTGCTCAAGGCCGATCTCACGTATACCAGAGTTGATTCCGGGACCATTGAGTTTGATCTGGATGCCATCCCGCCCACCAAAGACGGGCAGGGCGTGGTCATTAATTATACGGTTCAAATCAGTTATTAGAAGGGAAGATGCATGCCTGAAATCACACGGACGGAACTGAAAACACTCAAGGATTTCTATGCGCTTATGGCGGCTACGCGACAGGTGCGCTTCACTACCGTTAAGACTATTATGGATGGGGGAGAGGTCTCGGGTCATGTGATCCTGTCCTTGAAAAATGCTTTGGCCTCCCTTGAGGATGTGCCTGAGCAGGAAGGCAAGCGGGTTCTTTTTCTGGACGGGGAGCGGACCATTGATCTGGAGATGGATTACGAAATCAACGAGACGCGGAAGGACCTTTTCTATCTGGAAGAGGGCGAGGAGACTTTCCTGGATTTCCTTTCCGATCTGCATCCCGGTTTTGATGACCATGTCCGCGCCGGGCATGAGCTGCTCTCCGGGGTGGACCTGAATTGTTTCATCACGGATCGTGACGGGACCCTCAATAATTATTGCGCCCGGTATCTGACCTCGGTTCAGTCCATCTACAATTCTGTTTTTCTGTCCCGTTTCGCTCTGAGCAAGGCGCAGAAACCGGTGATTCTGACTTCAGCCCCTTTGGACGGCCTGATCGAAATCAGTGTCAACCCTGAAGGGAAAATTTACTACGCCGCTTCCAAGGGGCGTGAATGCCTGGACCTTGAGGGCCGTATTCGCAGGCTGCCCATCCCGGCTGAAAAGGAAGAGGCCATCAGTCAATTGAATTTCAGCCTCCATCAATTGCTGCTGAAACCGGAATACGAAAAGTTCACGCTCATCGGGTCTGGTTTGCAGTTCAAGTTCGGCCAGTCCACCGTTGCCCGGCAGGACATAGGCAAATCGATCAATGAGGACGAGTCCAAAGAGTTTCTTAAGACCCTTGAAGCCCTTGTGCTTGAGCTTGATCCCGGCGAGAAGAATTTCCGTATGGAGGATACCGGTCTGGATGTCGAGATTATCCTTACAGTCGAGACATCCGATGACGGGCTCAAGGATTTCGACAAGGGTGATGGCGTGAAATATCTCAATACCGAGCTGGAACTTGACATGTTCCGGGGGCCGCATCTCATCTGCGGCGATACCGGCAGCGATGTTCCGATGCTTGAGGCCGCGCTGGAAATGTCCAGGGACTCTCTGGCGATCTATGTGACGGAGAAGGAAGAGCTGGCCGACCGGGTGCGGAGCCTGTCTCCCAGCGCGGTCATCGTGCCGGAACCCGACATGTTGGTGACAATCCTGGGCACGCTGTAGCCCCCAGAATACAATTCCAGAATCAAGGAGCGATTCGTGTCTGCAATCACACTTAAAGGCGTTATTTTCGATCTGGATGGAGTCATTACCAGAACCGCTGCCGTACATGCACAGGCCTGGGAAACCGCGTTCAATAAATTCTTGAAAAAACGCGCTGAAGAGAAAAATGTTCCGTTTGATCCGTTTGATTCGACCAGTGATTACCAGAACTATGTGGATGGAAAACCCCGATTCGAGGGTGTGCTGAGCTTTTTAAAATCCCGTGGCGTGCGTCTGCCTCCGGGTGACCCGGACGACCCGGCGAGCCTGGATTCCATCTGCGGCGTGGGTAACCTCAAGAACGACCTGTATCAGGAAATTCTCAGGCGCGAGGGGCCGGAAGTTTTTCAGACATCGGTTGATCTCATCAATGAGTTGAAGAAAAACGGTGTTCGCGTGGGTGTCGCCACATCGAGCCGCAATTGCCAGTTGGTCCTTCAACTGGCCGGGCTTGAAAATGTGTTTGAAACCCAGGTGGACGGTGTCGTGTCCGCTGATCAAAACCTCAAGGGCAAGCCTGAGCCGGATATCTTTGTTACCGCTGCAAAGAATATGGGCCTCAATCCCGGTGAATGCGTGGTGGTGGAAGATGCCATCTCCGGCGTTCAGGCCGGGCGGGCCGGTAACTTCGGCCTAACGCTCGGTATCGCGCGCAATGTGCAGGGCGAACTGCTGCTGCGTTTCGGTGCGGATCAGGTCGTTTCCGATCTTGGTGAAATTACTTATGATGACTTTCAGGAATGGTTTGAAACCGGCATGGCCACTGACGAGTGGTATCTGACTTACTCCGGCTTTGATCCCGGTGATGAGAAACTGCGCGAGACTCTGACCACAGTCGGTAACGGCTACCTTGGTACACGTGGAGCCTACGAGTGCGAAAACTCCTCCTACTATTTTTATCCTGGCACTTACATCTCGGGCATCTTCAACAAGACACCGAGCAAGATTCAGGGGCGCGATATATGGAACAATGATTTCGTCAATTGCCCCAACTGGTTGCCCGTTGAGTTCAAGATAGGAGCCGGTGAATTCATCAGCCCGTTGTCCATGGAAATCCTGAGTTATTCACATCGGCTGAATATGCGCGAAGGTGTCATGGAGCGCGATATAGTGGTCAAGGACAAGGTTGGACGCATCACTCGCATCTCGTCCCGCCGTGTGGCGTCCATGGCTGACGGCAATCTGCTGGCACTCAAGTTCGACCTGACCCCGCTCAATTATTCGTCAAAGATCACCTTCCGCTCATCCATTGACGGCAACGTCGAGAACAATGGTGTGGCTCGTTATTCCAAGCTCAATGTTCATCACTTGTGCAGGGTTTCCGGCGGCAAGGCCGGGGACGGTATTTTCCTCCATATGGAGACCACCCATTCGCGGTATCAGATCGTCATGGCATCCAAATCCATGGTGCTTGAGGACGGCAAACCCATCACCGTGCGCAAGGAAGTCATTCAGGACAAGGCCAGGGTCACAGAAGAAATGCAGATCATGGCTATGGAAAATACCAGTTACAGCCTTGAAAAATATGTATACGTCAGGACTTCGCTCGATAAGCAACCCGGCGATCTCAAGGACATGTGCCTGGACGGACTGAAGAATGTAAAAACATTCCAAGGCGTGGTCGGCCCTCATTCCAAGGCGTGGAAAGCCCTTTGGCAAAAGGCGGACATCCGCGTCACCGGCGACCGGTTGGTGCAGCGAGTGCTTCGGTTGCATCTCTATCATCTGCTGGTCACGGCCAGCCCGCACAACATAAACCGCGATGCGGGTATGCCCGCCCGGGGACTGCATGGTGAGGCGTATCGTGGTCATATCTTTTGGGATGAATTGTACATACTGCCGTTCTTTGATTCCAACTTCCCGGATATTTCCAAGGCCCTTCTCATGTACCGTTACAATCGGTTGGATGCAGCCCGTGAATATGCCAGGGATAACGGCTATATAGGCGCGATGTACCCATGGCAGACGGCTGATGACGGGAGCGAGGAGACGCAGGAGGTCCATTACAATCCCGAATCAAAGAAGTGGGATGAGGATCTCTCGCGCAGGCAGCGGCATGTTTCCATTGCCGTATTCGTCAATACCTGGCGGTATGTTTCCTGGACCGGAGATAAGACTTTCCTCAAGGAATACGGCGCGGAAATGATGCTTGATATCGCCCGTTTCTGGGGTGGTATTGCCGAGCTTGATAAGAAAACGGACAAGTATCATATTTCCGGTGTCATGGGACCGGATGAGTTCCATGAGGCTCTTCCGGGAAGCAAGGTGCCAGGAATCAAGGACAACGCATACACCAATATCATGGTGGTCTGGCTACTTGAGCGTGCGCTGGAAATATTTGACGAACTGCCTTCCGCGCCCAAGGGGAAAATCATCGAGAAAATCGGCCTGACGGACGAGGAACTGGTCAAGTGGAAGGACATGACCACCAAGCTCAATGTGGTTTTCACTGACGAAGGTATCATCAGCCAGTTCGACGGCTACATGGATCTGGATGAGCTGGATTGGGAAGGGTACCGCAAGCGGTTCTACTCAATCGGTCGCATGGACCGTATTCTCAAGGCGGAAAATGACTCGCCCGATCATTACAAGGTTGCCAAGCAGGCTGACACGCTCATGATCTGGTATGTGCTTGAGCCTGAAGAAGTCGCCCGGATCATGAACCAGCTCGGCTACAAGGTCGCTGATCCATTGAAGCTGCTCAAGGACAACTACGATTTCTACGAGCAACGTACCAGCCATGGCTCGACGCTTTCCAAGGTCGTCCATGCGGTCATCTCCAAGTACATCTATTCCAGCGAGGTTTCCTGGGATTGGTTCATGGAGGCCATGAACAGCGACATCTTCGATACCCAGGGCGGCACCACCATCGAGGGTGTGCATACCGGCGTGATGGCCGGGACGCTTGAAGTCATCAAGCAGGATTTCGCTGGCCTGAACATGTCGTCCACACCCATGAAGCTCGACCCGGATCTGCCTGCCCATTGGGGTGAGATGAAGTTCAGCTTCACATGGCAGAAAATCTGGTTTGACCTGTCAATGAATCAGGACTCAGCCAGCATCACTGCCTATCACAAGGGAGACAAGGTCGTGCCCGTGGAGATATTCGGCAAGCTCTTTGAACTCAAGCCGGGCATGACGGTGGAAGCCAAACGACCCAAAGAGAAGTAACGAAAATTAATGCAAGAAGCCCGGATGTCCGGGCTTCTTGTTATTGATTTTTTGTGAGAAATGCCTGGATTCTCTGGGCAACATTCGCTTTTATATTTTCATGGAAAAGTGAATAATCGAATGGATGATAAACGCCTGCCGGGAACGTTGCCGAGTCGGAGTCAACAAGGGACGGGTCTGCCGGTATTACAACGAGTCCGTAGTCCTGTGCCTGGGCAGACGTGAAGCGCGGCAGAGTTTGACTTGATCCATCTTTGTTGAAAAAACGAGCTCCGAGATTCAAGTCTGCCGAGGCTTTGGTATTATCGACTTTCCAGGATAGCGGGTTTACCACGACGGCCCCCTTGATTATGGTCGGGGCCACGTTTTGCCTACCGGAAGCAACCGTATTGTACGAGATGAAACACTGTGTTTCCTGCGCAGAACCGCACATTTTAAGAGAGCTGTTTTGTTTCAGGTCGTCCTGCGTGATGGACCAGCCGATGAAATAGGCTGCGACAAGCTGGCTCTCCACACCCATCTTTCCCCATTTTCTGACAACCAGGCTGGTCAAAGTATCTGATCCCTGGCTATGGGCGGCT
>JAFLJW010000226.1 GCA_022712815.1 Pseudodesulfovibrio sp.
CATGACTCATTCCAAAAAGAACAAACTTCTCTTTGCGTCCGGCATTGGATGTATCGCTCTCGGCTATTCTCTTTGGATGTTTATCGGCATGTACATGCCTGACCGAATGTCCATTACACTGCCTCCGACCTTAGCCGCACCAGTTGGGGCTTTCGCTTTTGCTGCGTTGTGCTGGTATGTCATTGTTGAAAAGTTGCGCCGACACGGCAAAATAGCAGGGGTAATTATTGGAGTTATGTCAGGTTGGTCTATTTTCGCCTCTGGGCTTCTGGTTGCTTTCATCCCAGCAGTCGTAACTGGAAACGGCTTCAACAACGCCAACGATCTTATCTGTTTTTTGCTGATGATATTTGGGAGTGGGCCGTTGTTTCTATTTCTGGCGTGGGGCTGGATTCCAGTTTTATTGTGCGCATCTTTTGGATTTTTTTTGGTTCCTTATAGCTATGCTTGGGCAGCAAAAAAGTCGGAAGGATAACTCCTTCCGACTTTCGACATTCTACCGAACTGGCGGCAATACAGGCATAGACTCAATAACAGTCTTGACTGCTTTTCCTAGTTCGTCTTTGGATGGAGCCAAATGCGATGCCCCCGTCAACAAAGAAAGGCCTGCTTTTTTGAATTTCCCCTGCTTTACGAATTCTGCTTCAACCTGAAGAGATTCCAGAATCGCTTTGGAGTCGAGCATGTCCATACGATCAACGACTTCGATAACCTTATCAATATCCTCTTGGGATAAGTCGGCTAATCCAGCCTCAAGGTACGCCTCGGAGTGCGAAGCATACGCCTTCTCTTTCAGCTCTTCCGGCTTTGATTCGTCCCATTCGCCGTTTCTCAAACCCGCCTCCATTTTGAACTGAAGGAGATCCTTGGTCTTCTCCAACCACTCCTGGCCTTTCTCGGAAAGATCCGGCTTCAGTTCATCAAATCTTTTGACGTACTTATCACCATACTCCCGGTAATAGTCCGGGGCCTTCTTGCCGGGATTACGTTCTTCAAAGTCCTTGGCTCTTTGCTCGTAGTATTCGGTTTTACCAAGGCTTTCCTTCATCCAGGTCGGTTTATTTCCCGGTTGTTGCGTATAATGTTTTTCCACATCTTCCACGCTATTGCCGGTTTCTTTTTCCCATTGCTCAATGCGTCGAGCATTTTCTGCAGAATCTTTCGGGGGAGCTTCGGCAGCTTTTTCCATCTCCCGAGCATCCTCAGACGAAGACCTAGCCTCTTCCTGCTCCGGCACACCCTCTTCGCCAGTAACTGCCATCGCAGTCTTCTCTGCTTCAGGCTCTGCTTTTTCCATTCCGGCATTTTGTGCTGCTGGCTTTTCTTGCTGTTCTTCCGTCTCGACCCCGGCATAGCTCAGGTATTTGTCATACATGGCGTCAGCATCCTTCTCATCGAACTTCGCCTCAGACAGCACGTACTTGTTGATCAACTCAAAGGCTTGATCATCATGTGCCTGAATGTCATTTTCATCCTTGGCTCCAAATGAATTGCTGGCTATGCGCTGCAAGCCTTTGTTCAGGACGGTTTGTGACCGCTCGTTGAGTTTGTCTGCAGCGAACTGCTCGCCCTGTTGTAGGAAGGTGTTTTTAATCTTGGGCAATGTTTCAGACAATACATTGTGCCGCTTGCCGCCCTTAGGGATGCCTGAGAGTATGCTATATTCATGGTCATCTAATTGCTTTTTGAGTTGATTGGTATCCTTGGATGATTGTTTTCCTGTGACACCTTGTTTCCAACTCTCCAGACCCTGGCCGAAAAGATCATAGGTCTTGTTTTCCTTGTTCGTGACATAATTCAGACGATCCAGATCAGTGTACTGATCACGTTTCTGCTGTTTCTGTTGGTTCTTCCTGGACTGGTTGCCATTGATACCAATACCCATTTCATAAGCCGTTCTTTTCTGCGCCGGGGTGCTTTTGGCGAGCATTGTTTTTTGCTCGTCAGCATTCATGTTGATGAGTGACTTTCCGAAGTCGAACATAGTTGAAAACCTCCATGAGGATTCTGATTGTTAAAGATCAAAAAGCCTAACACGGGTTTTCGGGCAAAATGGTAAAAGGGCAAGAACGAGCGTCAGAGGACACTAAAAGGGCAACTATTCCACTTGACAGGGTTTTGAAAATGGACAGATTATGACAGTAAAAAGAGTCGCTAGCTAGTGCTGGCAGCGGCAATTATCGCGTTAAGAAAAATAGGTATTATTTACGGATAGAATTTTAGTCTTCAGCAAATGCTCCAGTTGTTCCATGTCAACCTGTTCGACAGACGTGATTTGGACGAACTATTCCGACTACCAGACAAAGTGCAAAAGAGTATTGATAGCAATCTTAAACTTTTACAGTGGGGTTGTTAACCGGGTAGCAATGAAGGAAATACCACAAACTACCCCTGCCGGTCCATGGTGCGATAATTTATCGCCTCGGCCAGATGGTCCACCTTGATGGTTTCCGCGCCTTGCAGATCGGCGATGGTGCGGGAGATTCTGAGCACCCGTGTATATGCTCTGGCTGACAATCCCAGTGACTCCACGGCCTGTTTCAGGAATTCGTGTTCAGCTTCGCCGACATTGCAGTATTTTTCCAGCGCCGAGCCTTCCAGTTCGGAATTGAGCGTGATGGGCAGGTCTGCGTAGCGCGTATCCTGAACCTGCCGCGCTGTGCCGATACGCTTTCTCATGGTGGCTGAATCCACATCGCTACGGGTCTGCTTGAGGTCTTCATAGGGTACGGCCGGGACATCCACTTGCAAGTCGATACGGTCCAGCAGCGGACCGGAAATACGGGAACGGTACCGCTGAACGGCCAGAGGAGTGCATTCACAGGGGTGCAGGCCGTCCGTCAAATATCCGCAAGGGCAGGGATTCATGGCTGCCACGAGCATGACGTCTGCCGGATAGCGAAGGGTCATCAGCGAGCGGGAAATGGAGACCTCGCCGTCTTCGAGCGGTTGGCGCAGGACTTCCAGCACGTTCTTTTTGAATTCCGGCATTTCATCCAGAAACAGAACGCCGCGATGGGCCAGCGAGGTCTCGCCCGGCTGGGGATAGCGGCCACCGCCGATGAGACCGACATCGGAAATGGTATGATGGGGAGTGCGAAACGGGCGCGTGACCATGAGAGCGCGATCCTTGGGGAGTTGTCCGGCCACGGAGTAAATCTTGGTCACTTCGAGGGCTTCCTCGAAACGCAGGGGCGGCAGCACAGTGGGGATGCGTTTGGCGAGCATGGTCTTGCCCGACCCGGGAGGGCCGATGAAAAGGAGGTTGTGGCCACCAGCCGCAGCGATTTCGATGGCCCGTTTGGCGTGTTCCTGCCCCTTGACCTCGGCAAAGTCGTTCAGGAAGGATTGGCGTTCGGTCCAAAGCGTGTTGATGTCAATGGTGGCCGGTTCCACTTCTTCTTCACCAAGCAGGAAACGCACCACCTGACCGAGATCGGTAGCCGCAATGACAGGCAGGTCCTTGACCACAGCACCCTCAGAGCCGTTGGCTGCCGGGACGATAAGCCCGGTTCCCGAATTTTCACGGGCAGCCAGAGCCAGTGGCAGGACGCCGGGTACGGATTTCAACTCGCCGGTCAGGGACAACTCGCCCGCCATGTACCAGCCGTCGGCCTTTTCTTGCTCGATGACCCCCATGCCGCACAGAATACTCACGGCCAGAGGCAGGTCATAGGCACTCCCTTCCTTGCGTACGTCTGCCGGGGCTAGGTTGACGGTAATTCGTGCTGGCGGCACCTTGAACCCACAATTTTTCAGAGCGGAAAAAACGCGCTCCTTGGATTCGCGGACCGCACCCTCGGCCAGTCCGACCATGGTGAAGCACGGCATGCCGGAGCGGGAAAAATCGACTTCAAGCTCGACCCTGAAGGCATCAATGCCCATGAGGGCGGCGCAGGAGACTTTGGCTATCATGAATACTCCTCAAAACGGATGTGTAAAACCGAACTAATATAATTTATCGATAGCGTAAAGGCTGGATAAAATACGACTCTTCTATATTGAGAGCCTTTTTCCCAACTCGACAACACGATTATCATTCCCTCTCGGACTAATCCGGATATAGTTGAAATTGGAAAGTTATCGGTAGATAGCCGGGTTTATTACCAAGCCAAATAAGGAGCTCCCAATGGGCATTCGTTCAAAAATGCTTTTCCCCTTGCTTGCGGTAGCCTTGATAATGATCGCTGGAGGTTATCTGAGCCTAAGTTCTCAATTTGATAGCCTGAAAGAATCCTTTGTCTCTTTGATCATTGTAGGAAAAGTTGAAGACACCCAGCAGTCAATTCTGAAAACGTCAAAAAATGCTCTTGAGCAGGCATCACTGTTCAGCCAGATGCCTGCGGTGGTGGAGGCGTTCAACATCGCGAACCAAGGCGACATGAATGATGAAAACGACTCCAGACTGCAAGAGGCCAGAGAGTTGCTCCGTGAATCTCTGGCCCCCATCCTCAAAGGGTACAAGGAGAGCACTGGAGTTGATTTCAAAGTTCATTTTCATCTCCCCACCGCTCGAAGTCTGGTTCGCATGTGGCGAGACAAACAGGCCAAACGAAATGGCGAATGGGTTG
This sequence comes from Pseudodesulfovibrio sp., assembly GCA_022712815.1. Taxonomy (GTDB): domain Bacteria; phylum Desulfobacterota; class Desulfovibrionia; order Desulfovibrionales; family Desulfovibrionaceae; genus Pseudodesulfovibrio. The sequence continues at coordinate 4,572 of JAFLJW010000226.1, forward strand.
ACATTTCCGACGATCTTTCCAGTTTTCGCAATACTGTCATTGATATAAACAAAATCAAAAAGCCGATTATGGGAATCGAGCCGGGCCGGGGAGGGTTCACCATTAGAGGCCTTTCGCCTGTGACAGGCCGGGACGGGAGACACCTTGGCTCCGTGGAAGTGTTGATCGACTTCGATGGAATCCTCAAGGCAATGGAATCATCAGGGGGACTCAAGGCTCTTCTTTACATGGACTCCGCACTGCTTCCCATCACGACAAAGTTGCAGGACCATGAAAAAAATCCCGTCAGGGATAACAACTTTGTGCTTATATACGGTCAGGACAATATTGAAACGCAAGAGCTGGCGACAAGTGACCTGCTGAGAAACGGGCTGAATTCCACAGTCATCACCATGCTGGGAGGCAAGGCTCTGGGCGCATTTCCCATAAAAGATTACCGTGGAAAACCTATTGGCACGACTGTTTTGTCCCTGGATATTTCTACCCAGAAAGCCATGGTCTCCACCGTCATGTGGATCATAACGGCGATCATGCTCATTATTATCATTGTGCCAATCTTTATCATCCTTTGGGTGTTGCAAAAGTCCGTCATAAAGCCAATCAACAACTGTGCAGCCATCGCCTCACAGATCGCACGAGGTGATCTGAAAAGTATCAATTGCGAAGAACGAAGCGACGAGATGGGAATAATCCTGACGGCCATGAAGAAGATGGGTCGAAAACTGACGTCCACGATCAGTGCCGTCCAACTGATTTCCGAAGAAATGACAACCGGATGCCGAGAGTTTGCGTCAACAAGCGACAGCCTTTCCCGGGGAGCCACAGAACAGGCCGCCGGGCTTGAAGAAATCTCTTCCAGTATGGAGGAGATGGCTGGAAGCATCCAGCAAACTGCTAAAATAGCACATGAAACAGAAAGTGTCGCCAGCAGGGCAGCCAGGGATGCTGAGACCGGCGGACAGGCCGTGGAACGAACTCTTGAGGCCATGAAAAAAATAGCCAATGAGATTGGTATAATTGAAGACATTGCCCGTCAAACCAACCTGCTGGCCCTCAATGCCGCCATTGAAGCCGCCCGGGCAGGCGAAGCCGGTAAAGGATTTGCCGTGGTCGCTGCGGAAGTCCGCAAACTTGCCGAACGCAGTGGCGGAGCTGCCGCAGGAATCAGCGAACTATCCTCTTCCAGTGTGGCTGTGGCAGAAGAAGCAGGTGAGCTGCTGAAACAAATGGTCCCGGATATTCAGAGCACTGCGGACCTTATTCAAGAAATATCTGCGGCAACCAGCGAACAAAAAACAGGAGTGGAGCAAATTAGCAAGGCGCTTCAGGAGTCTGATTCCGTGGTGCAGCAAAACGCCTCGGCAGCAGAACAGGTGGCTGCCACCGCAGTAGCTCTAGCTGGTCGATCTCAGGAGTTGCAGCGTAATATCAGCTTCTTCAAAATCGGCGACCACGCGGGTAAGTGTCAAGATCCTGCCATAGATAATTTGGCTGCCTCCATGGAAATTGAACCTTCCAGACCGGTGCTTGAAGTATTGCCAGACGACGAGCTCGAAAAGTTCTAATCCTCTCCTGCAACTGACAACGCGAACCCTGGATGCCGTCATTGGCGTTCAGGGTCTTCTCATGCTGGATTCTCCATCCATTACCTGATAGACCCGAAGCACAATCAGTTAATACATTTTCGGAGGACCAATGCGGACCATATTGTTGACTTTGCTGCTGCTGACCCTCATCGCTTGTGCCGGGAAGGAAGATGTTCCCGTGGATGGGGCGGCAACCGAATCCACTCAGGCCGAGGAATCCGCTCAGGCTGAAGAATCCGTTGACGAAGCAGCCGCAACCGGGGCAGACGAAATCGCCGGGGTCGCCATGGAAGAGGTTGCCACCGGACCGATCGGGAATATTCGGCTCAGGGATGGGTCTGTCATCGAAATCATCGAGTTCAAAAAGCTCGGCAAATATTATCTGTACATCTCAGGAAAACTCAACGGGCGGTCCTCCACAGTCATCAGCTTTACCCGCCTGCGTGATGTTCAGCACTGGGCCATGTTCGAGTTCAAGGACCCGTATAATTTCATCATCACGACCAGAAAAGGCAATGAGCTGCGTTTTCTTGATTCCCGCATCTACATCGGCAGCAAAAGCCACGAAACTTACTCCTTCTATACAACTAACGGTTTTGAAAAAGAACTCATCAAAGTGGAAAAAGCCGATGTCGCTTCCATCACCATCAATTAACAGACCTCCAGCCAAGAGGACCACCATGAACACGGCAAGACAATTCACAGCATCGTTTTTCGTTTGCGCCATATGCTTTTGTACAGCCGGTTGCGGCGCGGTCATTGTGGGTGGAGCAGCCGCGGCAGGCACCTATTACTATATGGATGGGCAGGCCAGAGCCACATACGACACCAGTCTGGACAAGGCGTTTGACGCCTCTCTGGCCGCCTGCAAGCAAATGGGTATCGCCGTGACCATGCAGAGCAAAAAAAGCACGTCCGCCAACATCACCGGCAAATTATCCGGCGACACAACCACCATTGACATCAAGCTAATAGGCGACAATCTTACCGAGATCATTGTCCGGATCGGACTCTGGGGTAATGAAGAATCATCTCGCCGTCTCCAAAAAGCCATCAGGAACCGGCTGTAATCAAGTCAGGGCCACGAAGTTTTTAGGCTCAACCCGGATGAGTCTGGAAAAGCCCCGATTACGGCATTGCTGTCTTTTTCCGTAAGATTTGCCGAAGCCAGCTCAACTAACGGCTAAAGCTCCACTCGATCTTTTTAAGCCGTCCAAGCGGCCTTTTTCAAAAAATGTATACACAACACACTAAACGGGAAACTGGATTGTCGGACAAGTGCGTGATACTGTCGCGGTCATGGTGAATATAGACAAGAAAGCACTACGTGCAAAGCTTTTCGAAAAGAGGGCAGGACTCTCCCCTGAACAGAGGCTTGAAGGCAGCCGGGGGGTCATTGAACTGATCCGCTCTCTGGCTGAATGGAAGACTGCCAGTGAGGTGCTCATCTACTGGCCCATCAAGGGCGAGGTGGATGTTCGTCCGCTGACAACCGAGCTGTGGCAACGCGGCTGCAAGGTACTCATGCCCCGGTGCCGTCCGGATGCCTTTGGCGAGATGGACATTGCCTGTGCCTCCTGCGAGGACGAATTGACACCCGGCCCGTTCACCATCATGGAACCTGACGTGGAAAAATGCCCTCCGGTCGGCACGTGTTCCCCGGACATCGCGCTCGTTCCGGGCGTTTGTTTTGACCGGCGCGGCTATCGCCTCGGCTTTGGCGGTGGCTACTATGACCGGCTGCTGGCATCCAAAGAGATGAAGGATACCCTGACCATTGGCATAGGATACGATTTTCAGCTCGTGAAAGAACTCCCCATCCAACCGTGGGATATGCCCGTAGACATTGTCTGCACCGAAGAGGAACTATGGCATCCATAGCTTTCTTTCCATTTAAGTTTGCGGATATTCCCGGTGTTTCATGCGCCTTTACTTCTCGTCGAGGGGGATTTTCCGAGCCGCCCCATGACTCTGCCAATCTTTCGTTTGAGGTCAATGACGAAGAGGAGGTCGTGCGCAAGAACCGCCGGGCGATCAGTGACCGGTTGGGACTTACCGGCTGGTGCGAGTGCAAGCAGATCCACAGCGACATCATCCATTTCGACCCCGCGTCCGCTACCCCGGAAGAGATGGCAACCCTTGAAGGGGACGGCCTGACCACCACTACCCCCGGTCACGGGCTGGTCATCAAGACTGCGGACTGCCAGCCGCTACTTCTGGCTCACAGGTCCGGCAAATTCATCGCCGGACTGCACGTTGGCTGGCGCGGTAACAAAATTAATTTGCCCGGTTCCGGCGTGCGCCGTTTTTGCAGGGCATACAATCTGAAACCAGCCGACATTTTTGCCGTGCGCGGTCCCAGCCTTGGTCCCAGAGCCAGCCAGTTCGTCAATTTCAATGATGACTTCGGTCCGGATTTCAAGGAATACTTTGATCCCGAAACAAAGACCGTCGATCTCTGGCGCATGACCCACGACCAGCTTTTGGAAGTCGGGTTGCCGGAAAGGCAGATTTCCGGCATGGACTTCTGCACCATGAAGATGGAAGATACTTTTTTCTCCTACCGCAAGGCGTGTGCCTCGCCCGTGAAAGATACGGGACGACAGGCTGGCATAATCTGGATCAAGCCGTAGCAAGGACCTCATGGGCATACTTTTCAAACTGATCATCCTCCTTGGTCTGGTCTTTCTCATCGCGGGGATGTTCACCAAGTCCAAGGCGCAGCGCATTGAGAGGCGCAACCGGACCACTAACGTCCTGCTCATCGCCATAGTCGTCATGCTCGGTGCTTCCATCGCAGTGAACCTCCTCACCCGCTGAGAACCATGCGCCCCACGTTTCCCGACATACTTTGGTCCGGCAATGAGAAAGGCCCGCGTATTCTGGGCATCAATCCATGGATTACGGATTTTGCGGCCTTCAATGTCTGGTCGCGGCCAGTGGGTTTGCTCGCCTGTCTGGACATGCTCAGGAATGGAGGCGCGTCCATCGCGCTCATGGATTGCCTTGACCCCACGTGGGATGGAATCGCATGGCCCAAGCCGGGCAAATACGGCACGGGCCGGTATCCCAAGGAAGAGCTGGAACTGCCGGACGCGCTTTTGGACATGGATCGCCGATACAGCCGGTACGGACTGCCACGCGAGGTGGTCCGCGAAGCCCTGGCCGCCATCACCCCAGCGCCGGACGCGATCATGGTCTCGTCCATCATGACCTACTGGTATCCGGGTGCGCTCGATATTCTTGAAATTGCCGCCGAACTCTGGCCGGATGTACCGCGTGTTCTGGGCGGCACCTACGCGACTCTTTGCACCGACCATGCACGCGCCCACGCCAAGGCAGACCTGATAATGCAGGGTCCGTTGGAGGGCATGACCAACTGGGATGCCGTCTGGAACTTGCTCAGTCAGCCCGTACCCAGGCTGCCTGACAACGCGGGTTTGAGCCTGGCACTCGATCTTTACAACGACCCGGTTTACGCGCCCGTTCTCGGGTCACGGGGCTGTCCGTTTTCCTGTGAATATTGCGCCAGCCACGCCCTGTATCCGAATTTCACCCAAGGCGAACCAGGTGCGATTCTGACCAGCATCATCGCGGAATATGACCGGGGTGTCCGGGACTTCGCCTTTTATGACGATGCCTTGCTTGTCAACCCGGATCGCTGGCTCTGGCCGGTGCTGGATGGGATTGAGGCTCACGGCCTTGATCTGCGGCTTCATACGCCAAACGCCATGCATGTACGTCGCCTTTCCCCTGACGTTTGCCGCCGCCTGAAGCGGGCCGGACTGACCACGGTTCGTCTCGGCCTTGAGACCACGGATTTCGACAATCGCAATGATGTCAAACTGACCCGCAAGGAGTGGGAGGACGGAGCGCAAAATCTCCTTGAAGCGGGCTTTGATCTCGACGATATAGGGGTCTACATCCTGTTCGGCCTGCCCGGACAGGACCTCGACAACGTGGAGCAGGCGGTCCGACATGTCCGTTCTTTCGGATTCAGGCCGCACCTTGCGCACTACACGCCCATACCGGGCAGCCCCATGTTCGGGGAAGCGTGTCAGGCCAGCCCGTACCCTCTGGCCGAGGAGCCGCTCTGCCAGAATAACTCCATCTGGCCATGCGTTCCCGGCGGCTTCAACTGGGACAAAGCGCGGCAATGGAAAGGATTGTTGCAGGGAAAATGAACAGCTATTGCCCTGAATGGCTGATGCGTATACGATTTCCCCATGACACGTTTTGCCATTATATCCGATACACATGGTAATTTTGAAGCCCTGACTCAGGTGTTCGGGGATATTGATGCTAAGGGTGCGGACGAAGTTTTTTGCCTGGGCGATGTCGTGGGTTATGGCCCGCAGCCTCAGGAATGTGCCGACCTGTTGCGTGAACGCAGGGTAACCTTGCTCATGGGCAATCACGAGCAAGGACTGATCAATATCCATTATCTCGGCGGGTTCAATCAACCGGCCAAGGATTCGCTCCGCAAAACCCGCGAGATGCTCACCGAAAAGACCTATGAGTGGCTAATCTCCCACCACAAATCCGTGGTCGCCCACGGTTGTCGGTTCGTTCACGGCACGCCGCCTGATTCCGTGACCGATTATATATGGAAATACGAAAAGACCATGGGTGATATCTTCGCCCGCTTCTCCGAAGAGATCTGCTTTGTGGGCCATACCCACGACTTGATGCGCTTCACTTTTGATACGAAATCTTCCGGCAAGCTCCCGCTACCTGAAGGCGACACCATCCTGGAGCAGGGCATGCGCCATCTGGTTAACATCGGCTCAGTGGGCCAGCCCCGCGACGGAGACAACCGCGCCAAATATGCACTCTTTGACACGGATTCACGCACCCTGACCATGCGGTTCATCAAATATGATATCCAGAAAACCGCCGACCTCATCATCAAGCACGGCTTCAACCGCGCCTTTGCCAACCGCCTTTATTAAGGTTCATCGGTTAAAGCGACTTTTTTTGAAGAGGAAAAGATATGGAAGGCCACCTGCGGCGGCGAAGAAGAACGAGCAAAGCGGTTTCACGTCCTCCGGCACGAGTTACTTTTGGGTCAAAGCGTCCAAAAGTAACAATTATCCACCTACTCCATTTGGCAAGGTATCAAATGACTGCATTGTCAGGAGAAAAGGACTCTTGACCTAGCGATGGTCACACCTGCGATCTGTTTTTACCTTCTGCCTTGCCCTTTAAAAGAACTTGGTCAAACTCGTGACGATGTCCAATTGTCGACGCACCCCAAGAACTTTTTCGAAAATAGCTCCTTTTAATTTTCTCTTTACGTCGAAAAAAAATGCGCCCAGGGCCGAACATTCGGCCATGAGTATCTTTTCCTATTGAATTCATTACATCTATATGAACACCCTTGAGGTATTGTAAATTTCTATCATGCCCCTTGACACCCATACCCGGTATGGGTATATTGGCATTGAAAAGTACCCATGCCCGACATTGGTTTAGAATGGGACTAAAACGTATGAACCCGCATAGATACGATTGAGTTTGACTAATGTTTACAAACAAAACCCGCAATGGAGGGAATATGCACCGTAAACTCACCCTGATCGTCGCCACGGTCCTGATTACTGTTTTTGCCGTTTCCATGGCCTTTGCCATGGGTGGCGGCAATGCCCGCAAAGGCAAATTTCTGTACCGCAAGAACTGTCGCACCTGCCACAACGGCAGTGACGCCAAGGACCTTAGCCCTGCCGACATGACCCAGGCCCAGTGGACAGCCACCTTTGGCGACATGAGCAAGATCAAGTGCAGCGGCGACTGGACCATCACCGAAAAAGACATAAACGACATTTTCTCCTACCTGCACGACTATGCCAAGGATTCTCCGTCTCCGGCCAAGTGCAGTTAAACGGATTGTCATTGTGGAAGAGCCATCCCGGGCGGCCTGCCCAACCCAGAAGGGCAGGCTGCCTCTCCTGAACAGGGGATGAATGATCGAATCATGATTGAAGAGGGGTACCGGAGTTATTTATGTCCGATTCCAATCACAAGATTTCACGCCGCGCATTTTTCAAGGCATCAGGCTTGGTCGCGGCAGGCGCAATGGGCGGCGGGGCTGTCCTTGGCGGGTTGAGGAAAGCTCAGGCTTCCCCTCTGCCGGTCAAGCCGTGGGACTCGAAATTCTCGGCCTGCGACATGTGTTTCAACAAATGTGGTCTCATTGCCCGCGTCGAAGACGGCGTGATCAGGAAGCTCGACCCGAATCCCAAGTTCCTAAAATCGCGCGGCATGCTCTGTGCGCAAGGCAACGCGGGAATAGATCAGGTCTATGACCCTGATCGGCTCAAGTACCCTCTGCTTCGGGTGGGCGAGCGCGGCGAAGGCAAATGGCAGCGCATCTCCTGGGATGAAGCCATTGAACTGGCTGCCGAAAAGATGGCAGAGGTTCGCAAGGAATACCTGCCGTGCGGTCATCTCTTTTCTGCCGGAACCGACCTGCACTCGAAATTCGTTGGGCGGCTGGCCGAAGTCTACGGCTCGTTCAACGTCACATCCCACGAATCTCTCTGTCTGGTTTCCAACAACCGCGCCTTTCTCGACACGTTCGGGGAGGTCCCGTTCCCGGATGTCCTCAATTCAAAGTATATAGTAATGGTCGGGGCCAACCGCTTTGAGGCGTTGGTCACCCCGGATTCCATCGACCTGATGACCGCCATGCGCGAGAACGGCTGCAAACTTGTCACGCTGGACCCGCGCTACACCAAGACAGCCGCCCTGTCTGACGAATGGTATCCCATCAAGCCCGGCACTGACATGGCCTTCATGCTCGCCGTGGCCCACGTGATCATCGGCGAGAAGCTTTACGACCCGCAGTGGATCGAGGAAAAGACCTACGGGCTTGAGCAGCTTGCCGAGCACGTCAAGCAATACACCCCCGGATTTGCCGCCGACCAGTGCGGTATCCCGATCGAAGCCATCACCCGCATCGCCCGCGAGCTGGCCGCAGCCGCACCGGCATCCATGATCTATCCGGGCCGACGCAGCTCGGATTACGAGGATTCCACCCAAATTCGCCGCAGTTTCGCCATTGTCAACGGCCTGCTCGGCAACTGGGACCGGCCCGGCGGACTTCTGGCGGCCCGCGCAGTCGGTCTCAAGGGGGTTCCATATGACGCTCCCTGGTATGACGATAATCACGAGGACCGGATCGACGCGGACAAGGTTCCCATGATGTTCGAGCACGAGGGCAGCTTCATGGTCACCCGAGACGCGGTTCTGGCCGACGATCCATACAAGATCCGCGGCTGGTTCATCTACAAGACCAACCCCATGGGGACCGTGCCCAACCGGAAAAAGACCATCGCCATGATGAACAAGATGGACTTTATCACCGTGGTGGATATCGCCATGTCCGACAC
>JAFLJW010000004.1 GCA_022712815.1 Pseudodesulfovibrio sp.
AGGGGGGTACCCATGACCAATTACGGCGTGGCTATATCAAAAGTCCAGGGAGTGCTTGAAAGAATTATCGCGCCCTTTGGCAAAATCTGAATCATATAAATAACACATCACCCTTTTCGCAATCAGCAGGTCGTCGATTCAATTCAAATTCCTGACCCCACAAAAAACCAAATTCCCTACAGTGACTCCTGTCGCTGTAGGTTTTTCGTTTGCGAGAATATAAACAAAAAAACAAGGCGGCCCTTCACTAAACGCTCTGTCATTCAGCGAGACCGGCTCAAGCTCCCTCTTTTTCCCACAACTACAATCGACTCGTATCCGCAGACAGCCGAAATACGAAAAGTACGGCTTGAATTATAAAAAAGAAAAGGGAGCTTTCTGAGGTCCAATATCACGAAAAAAAAGACAGTTGATTTGGCCGTGTACGCACAAAATCTGACCAAGAAACTCATGAACAGTATCCCAATAGAATGGTTGTGGGTCAATCTCGATTGCGGACTGAAAACCCGTGGCTGGCCTGAAAGCATCGCTTCCATCGCAAAAATATTTTCTTCTGACATTCCAACCCAATACATTGAAAATAGCCTTTCCACTCTCTTTAAAGAGCCCTCTCTTCCTTGCGCTCTTTTTGAGCTTGGGATAGCTTAACAAAATCACGATGTCCTTCAGGTGGCCGCAAGGCCATAACAGGGAATCCGGTGCGAAACCGGAGCGGTCCCGCCGCTGTAATCTCCATAGGAAATCATGTTCCAACAGGCCACTGCTTCAAAGCGGGAAGGCGGAACGGATGGAGAAAGCCAGAAGACCTACCTGAAGCGTTTCTTGCCGAATGCGATCCGCGGAGATTGCACACGGACATGAACGTATACACCCAATAACTGTTGCCAGATTTCCAGCAGTCCTGCCGCCGGAATCACTTATGGCAACTCGGCAAACAGTTCAACGCAAGGCCTGCGCCCTGCGCTTGAAACCGTCCGCACTTCGCTGTTTGCAAAGAGACACTTATGCCTATTCAAATTCAAAAACGTGATGGATGCATTGAGACATGGTCAACCAAACGAATTGGTGGCGCAATCTTCAAGGCCCTCAAGGGGAGCGGAATCAAAGACCCTCTGCTCGCCAAACGACTGGCCAAAAAGGTGGAGACAAAACTCGACGGCGTGGACATGCCAGAGCAGGAACAAGTGCAGGACACGGTTCAGCAAGTTCTCATGGAGGCGCGACTCTACAAAGTGGCCGAGCGTTATATCATCTACCGTGAAAAACGGAGGGAATTGCGCTCCCAGAACGAAACCTTTTTGGACATCACAGGTGTCACAGAAAGCTACCTCGACAACGTTGACTGGCGAGTGAAGGAAAACTCCAACATGGTCCATTCCTACCAGGGATTGATCTTGCACATGGCGGGGTCGGTCCAGGCGCGATACATGCTGGAAAAATACCCGGAAGAAGTCCGTATGGCCCACACCCACGGCTACTTCCATCTCCATGACCTGTCATTCGGCCTGGCCGGGTATTGTTCCGGCTGGAGTCTGCGCGACCTGCTTCTGGAAGGTTTCAACCTACGCGGTCGCTGCTCCTCCAAACCGGCAAAACACTTTGATGCAGCCTGCGGACAGATCGTCAACTTCCTCGGCACACTCCAGAACGAATGGGCCGGAGCTCAGGCATTCAACAATGTAGACACGTACCTGGCTCCATTCATCAGGTATGATGGATTGGATTACGCCAATGTAAAGCAACAGATTCAGAAACTTCTGCACAACCTCAATGCCACATCCCGTTGGGGCGGACAAAGCCCGTTTACCAACTTCACCTTTGATTTCGTTCCCCCATCTCACATAGCGAAAGAAGCAATCATCATTGGCGGTGAATTGCAGGACTCCACCTACGGCGAGTATGCGGAAGAAATGGCCATGATCAACAAGGCCTTCCTTGAAGTCATGCTTGAAGGCGATGCAGACGGACGCATTTTCTCCTTCCCCATTCCAACATACAACGTGACCGAAGATTTCCCGTGGGAATCCGAGGAAGGACAGCTACTCCTTAAAATGACAGCCAAATACGGCGCACCCTACTTCCAGAACTTCATCAACTCGGACCTCAACCCCGAAGATGTCCGCTCCATGTGCTGCCGGTTGCAGATGGACCTGCGTGAAATTCGCAAGAAAACCGGCGGGTTGTTCGGTGCAGGAGATCTCACCGGTTCCATCGGTGTGGTCACGCTGAACCTGTCAAAGCTTGCGTATCTCGCCCACAACGAAGAGGACTTCATCGAGCTGGTTACCGAGTATGCTCAACTGGCAAGCGAGTCACTGGAATTCAAACGCAAAATAGTCGGAAAAAACCTGGACTCGGGCATGTTCCCCTTTTCCCGCCGCTACCTGAAAAACGGTTTCAAGGGACACTTCTCCACCATCGGCCTCATCGGTGGTCACGAGGCATGCATGAACCTGCTGGGCAAAGGAGTGGACACGCCGTCAGGATCACGACTCATGCAGCGAACACTTAAAACCCTGCGAAAGTTAGTCATAAAGTTTCAGGAAGAAACAGGTAATCTCTATAACCTTGAAGCCACACCAGGAGAAGGCACCTGCTACCGACTGGCCAAGATCGACAAGGAACTGTACGCGGACATCTACACTTCAGGGGATGAAGTGCCATACTACACCAACTCGACATTACTCCCTGTGGGCGCAAGCTCTGATGTGTTCTTTGCCCTTGAACACCAGAACACTCTGCAAACTCTCTACAACGGAGGCACGGTCTTCCACGCCTTCCTGGGAGAAGCCGCCCCTGACGAGGAAAGCGTGAAAAACTTCCTGCTCAAAGCCATGAGCAAGACCAAGATCCCCTACATCTCGGTCACGCCCACCTTCTCGATATGCGAAGACCATGGATATATCTATGGCGAACACTTCGACTGCCCGACGTGCAACAAGGAAACCGAAGTATATACCCGGGTCGTCGGGTACTACCGTCCGGTTAGCCGCTGGAACAAGGGCAAGCAGGAAGAGTACAAAGAGCGTGTTGAGTACTCACAGGAGACGTTCTGCATTTCAGCATAGCGTGAACGAGAGAACACTTAATGATTCTTGACGCCAACCAGATTGCTGCCATCAGGCAGCGCAACGAAGAAGAACTGCGCAGAGGTAGCCGTGCACCCCACGGCTACCCTGCCCAGACAGTCCAAAACCTTTTGCACACAATCGAAGCGTTGAAAAAGGAAAAGCGAAAATGGAAAAAGCTGGCACAAACACGAGGCAAATCTCTGGGAGAAATCAGTCAAATTGCGACTGAGTCAAACAACC
>JAFLJW010000005.1 GCA_022712815.1 Pseudodesulfovibrio sp.
GCAGGCCATATTGTGCGAAGGCATCGGCACGTTCATCCTGATGCTGACCATCATGGGTTCTGCCGTGGATGCCCGCTGCCGGGGCGGCTTTGCCGGCCTGGCCATCGGTCTGATCGTGGTGGCTGACATCATCGTGTTCGGCAACATCACCGGCGCGGCCATCAACCCGGCCCGCGCCTTTGGCCCGTATCTTGTCAATGCCCTGATGGGCGGCCCCGTCTCTTGGAGTCAGTTCCCCATCTACATCATCGGCCCCCTGGGAGGCAGCATCCTGGCCGCCTTTGTCTATGACTACATCGGAGACCCCCGAAGCGCCGAAGGAACCTGTTCAGAAGAATAGCCTCCGGCAACTGGTAACAAGGCGTGGGAATCCGGGGAAGTGGATTCCCACGCCATCTACAAAACATCGAAAGCCGCAAAGGCGAGCGATATGAGAGGATATAATGAAAAAGAAACTGCTACTCCAAATGGATTGTGACCCGCATGCAAGCGTATTCGATGCAGTCGTGGCCCATGACGCTGGAGTCGATGCCCTGTTGCAGCAAAGCGGCATAACACCTGATGATGTTCGGGATCAAATCTATGGATTGATGTTCACACGTGGCGGCTCTGATCTGAAAAATTCGGCTGCCTTCATAGGCGGCTCCGATGTCGTCCTCGGCGAGGCAATGCTCAAGGCCGCCAGGAAAAGTTTTTTCGGCAACGTCCGTGTCTCTGTGATGCTCGACTCCAACGGCTGCAACACAACAGCAGCCGCTGCCGTGGCCAAACTTTGTGGCGAGAAAGGTTTGCAGGGCGAAAAATGCGTTGTGCTGGCTGGTACTGGTCCGGTGGGCAAGCGCGCCGCAGGATTGATGGCTTTGGAAGGTGCCGAAGTCGTGCTTACTTCCCGCAGGATGGATCGCGTCAAAGAGGCGTGCGATGAAGTCAATGCACGATTTGATGTCTCCATCCAAGGTGCTGAAGTGGCCAACGGAGAGCAGATGCGTGCGGTACTCGACGGGGCTTATGCCGTCCTGTGTGCCGGTGCTGCCGGTATCCCGCTTCTTTCCAAGGATATCTGGGCATCCAATGCGGACCTCATGCGACTGGGAGATATCAATGCTGTTCCCCCCCTCGGAATCGAAGGCACCGAAGCCCATTTCGACGGCGTGGAACAAGATGGCAAGCTGATATTCGGCGCGCTGGGCATCGGAAATCTCAAGATGAAAGTGCATCGTGAATGCATCAGTCGCCTCTTCCAAAGCAACGACAAGATCTTTGATGCCGAAGAAGTATACGCCGTTGCCAAGGAAATGGTCTAGCGATGAGGGTTTTGGTGGCAGGGGTGAGCGTCCGTGCGCTGGCACAATCCGCTGTTCGGGCAGGATATGAAATAGCTTGCCTGGACTATTTCGGTGATTGCGATCTTCCGACAGACGCTCCCATCGCCAGCGTGTGTGATGTTGGAAACGATTCATATGATGCATCGGTTCTGCCTGACCACGCCCAGCATTTAACCTACGACGCTGTGACCTATGTGGCCAATCTGGAGGACCACCCGACAGTGGTGACACGGCTCGCCGGAGACCGTCCCATTCTCGGCAATACCACGGGCACCCTGATGGCAGTACGCCACTGGCCCGGCCTGATTGACTTTTGCCGTCGGCAAGAAGTGGGCATGCCGTCCACTATGTTCGGGGGAGACCCGCACATGACCGATGCTTCACTCGGCAAATGGCTACTCAAACCAGAGAAAGGTGGCGGCGGGCATGCCGTTCGTCAATGGGATGGGAAAGAGCCGGAAGCGGGGTTGTATCTTCAAAAACAGGTCGAAGGCATCGTTGCTTCGGCGGTATTTGAAGCAGACGGAGACCAATGCCGCGTCATGGGCATCACTGAACAATTGACAGGACTCGACAGGTTCGGGGCTGACGGATTCCGCTATTGCGGGAACATTTTCCCACTGGTGCGGACATCGGTTGACGATAAAATACTCGGTCAGTGGGTGAGGAAAACCACAGCAAAATTGACCAGTCATTTCGGACTGCGCGGAGTCAACGGCATTGATTTCGTGATTCCGGATACCGGAAATCCGGTCCTGCTGGAAGTGAACCCCCGCCCCCCTGCTTCCGCAGAGCTTGTGGAATTGTCTCTTGGGGAGAGTATTTTCTCTGCCCATTTGAATCCCATGGCAGGGCGAGCAGCGCTGCATGAACCAACGACCCTGATCTTCGGCAAGGCCATAGTTTACGCAAGGAAAGAAGTGACTATGCCCGACACGGCCTCATGGTTCTCCATGGATCGTAGGGACATCCCCTGGCCGGGACAGAGAATTCAGGCACATCATCCGATATGCACAGTGCTTGTCTCTGGCCGAAATCGGAGGGATTGCCTCCATCGTCTGGGAGAAGCTGCCGATTTGGTCCGGCTCGACATTGGCGACAGCATGAATCCAAAGGAAGTTTGATGACAGCCCGACAAGGCCTTTTGCAGTAGCGGGCATTTCTTTACTGAATATCTTCAAATCAAATACATAACTATCTGTAATATTAAATAAAAACCGTTGCGCCTGCGTAACGGAGAGGAAAAATGCATTCAAAATCCAGAATATTTCCAGTGATTCTCATTGCGTCGCTCCTGCTTGCCACTGCCGTTTTTGGATATTTTCAGACCGGCGACGTGCAAAAAATACCAGTGCGAATCCTTATGAAAAACAACGGCGGCAAGGTCCTGTTTGCGCACAGCGCACACATCCAAAATACCGGGGTCCAATGCGCCGAATGTCATCACGAAAAAAGACGGGACATCGGAACAGCAATGGATTCGGCAATGGCGTGCGAATCGTGCCACCCCAAGGAATTAAATGAGGATTTTCTCAAAGGGCATCAGGAGTTGAACCCTGACAAATCTTCCTGTGTTGGCTGCCATCATCTGAAAATAAACGACACCATTTTCAATCACGAGGAACACGAGGACTATGCATCCGACTGCACCGATTGCCATCACGATCCGTCAGTTGAACCCGAACCGCAGAATTGCGTGAATTGCCATCAGGAGACTGAGGTTGACGGCGTTCCCGGCGTGCGTCTGGCCGTGCATGAGCGTTGCGCCGATTGTCACCAGGACATGTTTGAAAGTGAATTGGCTGGATGCACGGGCTGCCATGTCTTCACAAAGTCCGCCCCCGGAAACGGAGACTCAATCCCATGCGGCCAATGCCATGAGGCCGGGGGGAGGGAACCGATTCCTCCGCGCATGCAGGCTTTCCACCAAGGATGCATGAGTTGCCATGAAAAAATGGATACCGGACCTTTCGGAGAAAGTGCCTGCAACCAATGCCACATCAACAAGTAGGTTTCCCATGAACTCATATAAACATACAGACATACAACAGACAGATTTGTTCCTCCAGCATCAATGCTCGCTTGTCGCTTGCGGACAGGGAGTCAAGCGCGGAGAACGGGTCGCCATATCGTTGCTGCCCGGCAAGGGAGACATCCACTCCCCGGTGGGTGGGAAGGTCTCTTACGTGGATGCCTACCGCATCACCATAGTCGCTGAAAACAATGACGTGGTCGCTCCGGTCAACCTCGATGGGCTGCCCGGAGACGATCTCAAAAGGAAGCTCCTCGAACTGGGCGGTGACATCCCTGATGCCGATTCCGTCTCAACCGTCATTATCAATGGCGTCGATGCGGACACAGATGTTCTCACGCGCCAACATATGTTGACATCTTCAAGTGGAACCCTTGAGCGTGGCCTGGCTGCCATCACCGTCCTCTACACCCCAAGAGAAACAGTGCTGGCCACGCTCCCGGGAATCCAGCTCTCCCTGCCTGAAGTGCTTCGCTCCATCATCTCCGATCAATACCCCGCAGGGCTCGACCCAATGGTGGTCAAGGCCGTGACCGGAAAGGAATCCCCTGAAGACACGGTGATTATCGGCTTGGAGACGGTTTACCACCTGGGAAGGATCATGGAGACCGGCCTTCCTGTTCTCGACACCATCCTCACAGTGAATGGCCGGGGCAAAACAGTTCCCATCGGCATGCCGGTCGGCGAATTGCTCAGGCTGGAGGGCGACCACGTCTTGGATCAAGACAGGATTGTACTCGGCGGAGTCATGCGTGGCACGGCGGCGGTCATGGTATCTCAGGGCGTGGATCGTACTGTCAGCGCAGTTTCCATTGTTCGCAATCCGACCCCCGTTGCCATGGACGCCGCCTGTGTGGGTTGCGGTGAGTGTGTGCGCCGGTGCCCGGCCCGACTCGATCCTGCAATGCTTACCAACTATGCGGAGTTCGGAATGTACGACAAGGCAGCGAAGGAGCACGTAAACGCTTGCTTCGAGTGCGGCCTGTGCGGGTACTTCTGCATCGCGCGTCGTCCCATGCTTCAATACATCAGGCTCGCCAAGAACGAGCTGGCCGTGGCTCAACGGCAGATCGAGGAGGTCGTCACATCGTGAAACAGCTCACTCCACTCATCCTGACTGTCTCTGTTCCCCCGCACCGACACAGCGGTGTCACGGTCAGGAACAGAATGTTCAAATTGCTTCTGGCCATGACTCCGGCAGCCATTATGGCGGTTCTATTTTTCGGTATGCCCGCGGCGCGGGTCATGGCCTTGTCCATGGCAACCGCCGTATTCACCGAACTAATCTGCGATAAATTCATGGAGCGCGACTCCGACATCCATGACCTGAATGCTTTTGTGGTGGGACTCTCTCTGGCGTTCCTGCTCCCGGCCTCGGCTCCCTGGTGGCTGGTGGTCACCGGTAGCGCCGCGTCCATAATCGTGGGCAAAATGATGTTCGGCCCCCTCGGCGGCAGCCCCTTTTGTGCGCCGCTCGTCGGTTGGGCCATCTGCCGTATCTCATGGCCCGAGTTCATGGACATCGACGCCACCATGCTCAGCATCGACCTGAGCTACCCCCTGGCCCGGCTCCAAAACTTCGGCCTGGCATCAGTCGGGAATACCGATCTGTTCTCACTGTTGCTTGGCAAGCAGCTCGGAGGTCTCGGCGCAGTCCAGATTCTTGGCGTCCTGCTGGGGGGCATCTATCTGGTTGTGCGAAAGCATGTCCACTATCTTATCCCTGCGGGTGTCATTCTTGGCGTCCTGCTTACCTCGGGTCTGCTGTGCATGGTCGATCCGACAAACAACGCATCGCCCCTGTTCCACCTGCTGACCGGCTCCACTCTGTTCGGTGCCTTTTTTCTGGCCACCGACATGCCGTCATCACCCAACAGGGAGATTCCCATGCTCCTGTTCGGACTCCTTGCAGGTGTATTGATCATTATCATCCGCACCTATGGGATCTATCCCGATGGCGTTCCCTTCGCCATCCTGCTCGCCAACCTGTTTACACCGATATTTGATCGCATCCGACCGGAACCGTTCGGAAAGAGGTAAGTTATGAAGGAAGAAATCAAAATGATAGTCGTGCTGTCGCTGATCTGCGGCCTGTCGGGAATTTCTCTGGCCGCACTCAAACAGGTGACCGCTCCTGCCATCGAGGAACAAGTCCTCACCTATGTCCAGGCCCCTGCCATCAATTCCGTCCTGAGCGACCATGACAACAATCCGATCAAGGACCGCAAAAGCTTCGATGTTGACGGACGAACTGTCATGGTTTTCCCCGCCATACACGACGGAAAGCTCACAGGCGTGGCCTTTGAGACTTCCGGCAAAGGATACGGTGGCAAAATAGGTGTCATGGTCGGCTTCAGCCTCGCGGACGGAGTCTTGTCCGGCATCGGCATCACCACCATGAAGGAAACACCGGGACTGGGAAGTCGCGTGGCCGACCTCAGCTATACATCCCAGTTCTCCGGGCACGCGGCTGATTCCGTGAAGCTGAAAAAAGATGGTGGCGATATCCAGGCTGTGGCCGGTGCAACCATCTCCTCCGGCGGCACTGTCTCCGCAATTCAGAATGCCATCGGTATTTTCAATGCACTCAAAAACTCATTCGGGAAGGGGTGGTCCTAGCGGTCCTCCCACTCGAAACCGGAGCCATTCAATGAATAGATTATGGAAAGAATTCTCCAAGGGTTTATGGAAGGAACTGCCTCCATTCAAACTCGTCCTGGGCTTGTGCCCGGTCCTTGCCGTCACCAACACGGCAAATAACGGGCTCGGCATGGGCATGGCGGTCATCGCCGTGCTGACCCTGTCCAATTTCGTGGTTTCACTACTTCGCAAGCTGATTCCACCCAAAGTGCGCATCGCCTGCTTCATTGCCATCTCGGCCACGTTGGTTGTGGCGGTTGAACTGCTCATGCAGGCCTTTTCCTATCCGCTCTATCAGCAACTGGGCATCTTTGTGCCGCTGATCGTGGTCAACTGCATCATCCTGGGGCGTTCCGAGGCGTTTGCTTACAAGAATCCTCCCCTGCTGGCCGTTGCTGACGGACTCGGCATGGGGATCGGGTTCACCCTTTCATTGACCTTCCTCGGTTCTTTACGCGAGGTGCTCGGCGCCGGAACCCTTTTCGGTGTAGCCGTGATGGGAGACTGGTTCGTGCCACTCAAGATAATGGTTCAGGCACCCGGCGCGTTCATCTGTCTCGGTGTGCTGCTTGCCCTGATGACCTATGCCGAAAACGTGCAGCGCAAGCGCAAGGGACTGGCGGCGGTTCAGGGCGCGACACATGACTGCGGCTCGTGCGGCGGCTGCGCCAACGTTGCCAAAAGCCAATAAGGAGACATGATCATGCAGGAATACTTTCTTCTCTTCATGGGGGCCATGTTCGTCAACAACATCGTTCTGGCCCAATACCTCGGCAATTGTCCCTTCATCGGTACTTCCAAGGAGTCCGGTGTTGCCGTCGGCATGGGCGGAGCCGTGGTCTTCGTGGCCGTCATGGCCGCAGCCATTACCTGGTTGGTGCAGCGATACATTCTGCTTCCCTTCGGACTCGACTATCTCCAGACGCTTGCCTTCATTCTGGTCATTGCTTCTCTGGTTCAGTTCGTGGAGATGTTTCTCAAGAAAATGATTCCAGCGCTCTACAAGTCGCTTGGCATTTTCCTGCCGCTCATTACGACCAACTGTGCGGTCATGGGTATCGCCCTCATTTGCCAGCGCGAGGAAATGGACCTGCTCACAACTGTCCTGTTCGCCTTTGCTTCGGGCATGGGGTTCATGATCGCGCTGATCCTTCTCGCGGGCATCCGCGAGAAGCTGGCCGTGCGGAGGTTGCCGATGGCCATGCGCGGAACGCCCATCGGGCTGGTTCTGGCAGGGCTCATGTCCCTTGCCTTCTTCGCCTTCAAGGGCATGATCTGACCAATACGATACAAACGACAACCATCTTAGGTGACAAGATATGATAATTACATCAGGACTGACACTTTTCAGCATCGGTCTCGGGGCCGCAACCATACTGAGTGTGGCGGGCCGACTGCTCTATGTCAAAGAAGACCCACGCATCACCAGGATCGAGGAGGCCCTTCCGGGCGCCAATTGCGGTGGATGCGGTTTTCCCGGCTGCTCTGGAGCGGCCGCAGCCATCGTGGCGAACAAGGCTTCGGCTTCGGTCTGCATTGTGGCAGACGCCGAAACAAATGGTGTGGTGGCGGCCATCATGGGCCAGGAGGTGGTGGAACGCGAACCGGAACTGGCCATGTGCGATTGTACCGGAGGCCAGCGCGCCACGGATACCTTTTACTACGAGGGAGCCTTTGACTGCCGCGCAGCCCATCAGCTGTATGGCGGTTCCAAGTCCTGTCCCTCCGGCTGTCTCGGATTCGGCACCTGTGTCCGCGCCTGCTCCTTCAATGCCATCCACATGGGACCGGACGGGTTGCCCGTCATCGACTACGATGAGTGCAAGGGTTGCGGCAGTTGCGTGGATGTCTGTCCCCGGGGCGTCATAGGTGTCGTCGGCATGACAGCTCGCCTGCTTCACCTGAACCAGACCACAGACTGCCTGGCACCCTGCCAGCAAAAATGTCCGGCCCAAATCGATATTCCAAAATATATCAGCCAAATCAAGATGGGGGACCTCGACGGCGCGGTCGCAACCATCAGGGAGCGAAACCCGCTGCTTGTCATCTGTAGTCGAGTCTGCCCCCGCCCCTGTGAAACGCAATGTCGCCGCCAGCATGTAGATGAACCCGTAGGCATCAACATGCTCAAACGATTCGTGGCCGACCGCGAACTCCGGTCTGGCGTGCGGTTGCCCATCCCCTGCGCCAAGGATACAGGGAAAAAGATTGCCGTGATCGGTGGTGGACCGGCTGGGTTGTCCTGCGCGTATTTCTTGCGCCGATTGGGTCACCACCCGACCATTTTTGATGCCATGCCGGAACTCGGAGGCCAAACCCGGTATGGCATACCGGAATACCGCCTGCCCAAGGCTGACCTTGACTGGGAAATTCAGGGAATCCTCGACCTCGGTATCAGCGTGAAGGTCAACACCAAGTTTGGTGTCGATTTCACCCTGGAAACCCTCAAGGAAGAGGGCTTTGACGCCACCTTCCTCGGAATCGGGGCGTGGCAGGCCTCGGGCATGTACGCCGAGGGCGAAGATCTGGATGGTGTCATGGGCGGCATCGAGTTCCTCACGGCCCATGCTCTGGGACAAAAACCGGCCATAGGAGACCATGTCATCGTGGTGGGCGGAGGCAACACGGCCATTGATGCGGCGCGCACCTGCATTCGACTGGGGGCCGAGGTGACGCTCATGTACCGTCGCACGCGCACCGAAATGCCCGCAGATATGGAAGAAATAGTTGGGGCCGAGGAAGAGGGCGTGCAATTCGAGTTTTTGGCCGCCCCGGCGCGAGTCATTGGCGACGAAAACGGCAGGGCCACTCATCTCGAATATTATGAAATGGAATTGGGCGAACCCGATAATTCGGGCAGGCGCAGGCCCGTCAAGAAAGAGGGGTCTGAAAAACGCATGGCCGCTTCCCTGATAATCCCTGCCATTGGACAGAAACCGGACCTAAGCTGTCTATATGAAGAGGGCGACGAAGAAAGTTGTCCTCTGGAAACCACCCGTTGGCAAACCATCCTTGCCAATGAAGATACATTTGAAACAGCCATTCCCGGAATCTTCACCGCTGGTGATGTCTATACCGGCCCCGATCTGGTTGTGTCCGCCATTGGTGATGGCCGTAAGGCGGCCCGCTCCATTCATTACTATATTACACAAGGCGAAATCCCCATCCCGGACGCAACGCAAAGGGACATGATTCCGCATACGCTCTTCAAGGAGATCAACAATGTGGAACGCAAAGACCGGGCCGTATTGTCCCACTTGTGCCATGGCGACGAACGAAATTGCACCTTCAATGAAGTAGAAGGCCCTTTGAGCGAAGCCGAAGCAAGAGCCGAGGCCGATCGATGCCTACGCTGTGGACTCGTCTGCTACGATGAAACCATTGATCAGCAGGAATACAGGGAAAAGAAAAATATTTAAACCTCCATTCCTTAACCGTGGAGACTGCTGAACCTTCGTCCAACAACCATGCGCAGGTAAAGCACTGGAGCGATTGCACCCTCAGGTACAATCGCTCCAGTCTCCTAAAGTATGATATGCCGATTCGATTTCTCGACAGGCCTACGGGCTTGAGGGGCATTTACTTCTACCGCCTCTCGATGCCCTGAGAATGGCTGTTTCATGCAACCCTGTGACTCCTCGCAGGGTTGCCTCCCGTTAACAGTCTCGGAAAACCGATTCCTTTACATGCAAGAATTCGACAGCCCATTGATTCAGGCCTTTGAAAACCGGAATAGCCTTCTCCCCGATGTTCGTCAGTGAGTAGACCACGACAGGTGGCACCTCTGGATACGCTTTTCTATTCACGATTCCATAGCGCTCCAACAGCCGCAACTGCTGTGACAACATCTTTGGCGTGATCTTGGGCATGGCTTTTCTCAGTTCGCCAAAGCGTTGTTCCTCTTTGGAAAGGAGCCAAAAAATATGCGGGACCCATTTCCCTGAAAAAATTTCAAACGCGACTTCGAGTTCATAGGTGTAATTACTACAACTAATTTTGTTTACTCTGTCGTCCGGCATGACTTATCCCTCCTACCCTCAGCGAAGATTCCACCACATGACGAATACTGATTGTTACCTGATGCAGGGTGTCCTAAGGGCAAAACAATTAGGCTTGGTTAACAAAACACATTCTTCAAGTTATCCTGGCCACCACGACCAGAATAAAACCTCAGCCGTGTGTGTCATTACATAATTTTATCCCTCGTTTTTTTTATAGTTTTCAGCGAGTCTCTTGCGGCCATTTCTATTTTTCATCCTTGCTTGAGGGGCCGTCTCAGGCTGTTACTCCAACAGCCTTTGGTCCATCCTGAAAAGCCAACTGACGGTACGACTTTCTGTTGCTTTATTCAAGGAGATTAGACCCTTTTGGTGAATGTTGGAACTCGACCTGGATTTACAGTTTCGCAGATACAACCCCAAAAAACCTGTATAAAAAATTGAGTTTTACAAGTTTGATTCGCCCAGGTTCACACCCACCCAAAGCCAGAAAGAGAAGATCACTGCACGGCAACCCCTACAAACATAGGGGCTGCGCCAGGTAACTCCTCTGGGTTATCAGTATGGCAATGTGAAAAAATCGTCTGAACAGAGAAAAGCAGCTTCGTTTAATCCGGCAAAGGCTATTTACTCTGCTTCTCCAGCCATTTGCTGGCCTGATCCGCGGCTTTCATCATTTGCTCAGGGGTCATTCTCTGGGTGAGTTGCATGAGAAGGGCGTTGGCTTTGGGATTTCCTCGCGATCCGGCAATGGCGAACCACTTACACGCGCCAACAAAGTCCGGCTCACTGCCAAGGCCATGCACCAGCACTTCGCCGAGTATCACCTGAGCTTCGACATATCCCTGATCCGCAGCCTTGAGAAGCCAGGACCGACCTTCATCCTCATTCTTTTCGACCAGACTTCCGCTCAGGTACAGCATTGCCAGGTTGAACTGACTTCCGACATCGCCGTTTTTGGCGGCTTTCTGTATCCAGCTGAGAAACAGAACAGGGTCCTGCTGGACACCGATACCCTTTGCATAGATATAGGCCAGGAAGGACTGGGCAAGGACCTGATCCTGCTCTGCGGCAGCCCGGATGAGAGCCAGTCCCTTTTCATCGTTCTGATCAACACCTGCACCGCGAAGGTAGAGAATGCCAAGAGCGTGCTGGGCATCCGGATTGCCCTGCTCTGCGGATTTGCTGACCCAGTAGATGGCCTTGTCCATATCCTTGGGCAGGGCTTCGCCTTCAAAATAGAGCTGGGCCAGTTCATACTGGGCCACTGCATTGCCGTCACGAGACTCGGCCTTGAGCTTGCCCTCGATTTCGGGCAGGGCACTAGCCGCGCAAATGATGACGATCAGGATGGGGAAAAAGATGGCCAGAAATGATCTGAATATGGTCATGAAACGATTCCTTCAGGGTTGTTTGTTACCAGTCAACAGGCAGTTTGACTTTCTGCCCGGCCTTGTTGGTGAACAGGATATGCCCGTGTTCACGGCCAAAAAGATAGACATCACGGGTGACGGCCACGTCCTGCCTGCAATACTCAGTGATGAGATCAAGCCGACCTTCCTGCCACCACTTGAGGGCCTGCAACCCGTCAGCGGATTTGCCCACGTTCAGGGTGGCTTGGGCGATGGTGTCGAGCTTGAGGCGATAGCCGAGCCGGTTATTGACTTCGACCAACAGGTCAAGGTTGGGGAGTCCTCGGAAATTAAACGGGTGCAACCCGCCGAGCACGGCGTAGTCGAATTTGACGTGGTTGAAGCCGATGACGAGATCGAACTTTTGCAGGTGGGCGATCAGCTCGTCCATCTGGTCCTGTTCATAATCATGCATTGATTCGTCTTTTGAATCGTAGACACAGGCAATGGACACGCCCATGCGGTCGGCACGGTTCCAGCCCCCCACCTCGACGGCAGAGTAGCGGGTCTCGATGTCGATGACCCCATATCGTTTGGGGGCAGGTTTCTTCAAATCAATTCCGGGCAGGTTCACGTCGATATCCTTTGCTTCAATTGATTTCGGATCGCCGGAGACAATAGCCTCCAGCACGAATCGGGCAGCCCGTTTGTCTATGGGCCGGTTGCCTGACCCGCATTTGGGCGAATGGACACAGGAAGGGCAGCCGAGTTCACAGCCGCAATCCACAATGGTTCCAAGGGTAGTTTTGACCAGTTCGTCCGCCTTGTCAAAGGCTTGTCTGGTCAGCCCTGCGCCTCCGGGCATGCCATCATAGATGAAAACCGCCGGACCTTCCACCTGTGGATGCATGGGTGTGGAAATGCCGCCCAGGTCGTTGCGATCGGTCATGACCAAAAGTGGCAACATGCCGATGGCCGCATGTTCAAAGGCATGGATGCCGCCCATGAAATGCATGAATTCGGCCTCGCAGCGACGACGGATATCATGGCCCACCTCGAACCAGATGCCCTCGGTCTCGAAAACCAGTGGCGGCAGGTCGAGCGAGATGATGCCGAGCAGTTTTCCGCCTCGCGTACTCCGTTTCTCATATCCGGTGATCTGCTCCGTGACCCTGAGACGGCCAAAATAGACGCGGGTGCCAAAGCAGGTTTTCTGCCCCAGCACTTCCAGAATATCGGTGCTCTTGCTACCACGAGGCTTCGTGTAATAGCCGACGCGGGCTTTCCGGGTCCGCACGACCTTGGCCCCAAGATCAAGGTCAGTGACCTCATAGGTCACGCCCCGGTGCAGGTAGACCGCGCCTGGATGCGCCTCGTTAAAGGCACGATGCTCGTCAATGGTGCCGATAACAGGGGCCTTTTCCCGACCGGACGAGTTGTCCTCGATATGCAGGGACTGCCCCGCGCCGCGCAGGTCCACATCCCGGTGTGGCCGTTTGCGATGGGTGACTATTTCCGTTGGATGGCCGGGCAGGTCTTCCACCACCTCGAACAGGTGGCCGTGGGCGATCAGTTCTTCCACCCGGTCGGCGACCGCTTCCTCGCGCAGGAAGGTCTCGCCCCTGCGCATGGTCAGCTCGGCAGCGGCGCAGATGAGATGACGATCCATGACCACCGGGTTGTACGGATTGAGCATGGCCGACTCCGGCGGCCGGGAGAAAAAATCATCTGGATTGCGCATGAAGTACTGGTCCAGCGCGTCCTCTCTGGCAATCAAGGCCACAGCTGAGTCGCGCAGGCTGCGCCCCACTCGTCCTCCGCGCTGGAGGGTCGCCATGATCGATCCGGGGTAGCCGACCATGATGCAGACATCAAGACCGCCGATATCGATACCCAGCTCCAGAGCCGAGGTGGTGATGACGGCCAGCAGTTCGCCGGACGACATTTTCGCCTCGATCTCGCGCCGCTCTTCCGGCAGAAATCCGGCACGGTAAGCGGAAATTCTGTCCTTGTACCTGCCGCTACGCTTCACCGCCCACATGGCGATAAGCTCGGTCAGTTTGCGTGACTGGCAATAGATGATGGTGCGCAGGTTCCGGGCAAGGGCGGCCTGCAACAACTGGATGGCGGCCTGGGCCGGGGAGCCGTCCGGGTTGAGGAA
>JAFLJW010000201.1 GCA_022712815.1 Pseudodesulfovibrio sp.
CCTCCTGCACCAATACGATATTCATTGACCGCAGACCCAAAGAACGATGTGAATGGGCCAATGAATTAAGGTTGCCATTACGCTACGTTGGATATTTCGTCAATACAGTTTAAAGTATTTAGGAATACTTCCTGTTTCAGGTTTTCATGAAGAGAGAAATATCCCCGGAGCTGGATTGAAATTAACGGTTCCGACAGGGGAGATGGGTGTCCCGTTTATCCATACGGTCCGGGCTTGCCCTTTGGTTGGTACATATGTATGGGTACCCCCTGCCGCTTTTTAAAGCGGACAATATATATTTCAAGGAGTGCATCATGGCAACAAATGTGGACGAAATCACGATCAATTATTCCGAGGAAGATCAGCTCATCGTCAAGGAGTTGGACAAAGTCATCCTTTCCAAGGGTGCATGGACCACTATTCTTTTTCGCTATCAGGAACTCAATCGGGCCAAGGGTGAGTATGGTCCGGAGAAGTTCACCATTCGTCGCTATCAGAAAGTGGACGGTTCCTACCGCCCCAAGTCCAAGTTCAATATCTCCAGTCAGGCCCAGGCCCAGAAGATTGTTGACGCATTGAACGGCTGGATCGACTAGGGCCTGTCGATGTTGTTGTGCAGAGATCAGGACCGAAGTCTTTTGTGAGGATTTGATCTCTGCACGCGCTGTGAAATCACGGTCCTTTTGAACACCTTGCGGAAATATTTCAAGGCAGAAAAAGAGAGCACTTATGTTTCTGGGTTCGCATATGTCCATCGCGGGCGGGCTGCACATGGCCTTCGAGCATATTCGGGCCGTTAAAGGGACCGCGTTGCAGATATTCACTCGCAACCAGCGTCAGTGGAAAATTCCGCCGCTCTCCAGATACGACATCGAACTCTTCGGGGTGGCCCGGCAGCAGTGGGGAGACTATCCCATTGCGGCCCATGACTCGTACCTGATCAACCTCGCCTCAGGCGATGAGGAAAAGGCTTTCCGTTCCCTGACCACATTCGCCGAGGAACTGAGACGTATCGAAGCCCTTTCCATTCCCTATCTCGTCACCCATCCCGGCTCTCATCTGGGCGATGGGGTGGATGTCGGCATCAGGCGGTACGTGGCCAATCTGGACCGGGCCATTGAATCATCCGGGACAAAACAGGGCCTGATCCTGCTCGAAACCACTGCCGGGCAAGGCACCAATCTTGGCTCGACTTTCGAGGAACTGGGCCGGATCATCGAGCTTTCCGCCCACCCTGACCGCCTTGGCGTCTGCTACGACACCTGCCACACCTTCGCTGCCGGGTATGATATCCGCACACCGGAAACCTACGCGGCCACCTTTGATGCCTTTGACCGCATCATCGGTCTGGATCGGCTTAAATTTTTCCATCTCAATGATACCAAGAACGAATTTAATTCCCGCAAGGACCGCCACGAGCACATCGGCAAGGGCGAGATCGGGCTGGAAGGGTTCAGGAATCTGATGCTGGACCCACGTTTTGCCGAGGTCCCCATGGCTCTGGAGACCCCCAAGGAAGCAGACCTCAAGGACGATATAGTCAACCTGAACACCCTGCGCTCGTTGGCAAAAAACTGAGAGGCTGGCAGGACTCATGGGCAAACTCGACGCCATCATATTTGATTTCGACGGCACTTTGGCCGAACTGACCCTTGATTTCGATCTCATGAAACGCAGCATCGCCGCTCTGGCCGAGGTCTTTCTGGGTACGCGCCCAGAACCCGGTCCCACTCCGGCTCTGGAATGGCTCGAAGAGCTGGTCCAGAAAACGTTGAAAGAGGACAGGGATGAGGGCATGGAGTTCCGCACACGCGGCCAGTTGGTGATCACGGCCATGGAGATGGACGCAGCCCGCCAAGGGCGTTTGTTCGATTTTACCCGCCCGGCCCTTGAGACTTTGACCTCTCGCGGCGTGGCAACCGGTGTCATCACCCGCAATATTTCGGCTGCGGTCAAGGTCGTGTTCCCGGACATCGAAGAACTGACTCAGGCCTTTATTCCTCGCGAAACCGCAATTCGGGTCAAGCCAGACCCCGGTCATCTGTTTCAGGCCCTTGAGCAGATCGGCGCAGCCCCTGCCCGGTCGCTCATGGTGGGCGATCATCCCATGGATATCGAGACCGCAAAGGCTGCCGGAACCATGTCCGCTGCCGTGACCAGTGGCACCATGGAAGCTGATCAGTTCAAGGCGCTCGCCCCGGATTTTGTAGTTCAGGACGTGGCTGCTCTTTTGATCGAACTAGGTGAGGCCGGACTGTTATAAAGGTCGGCAGACCGTATTTTCCCTTTCGAGTTCCCCCCGGCAAGAATGATTTGGCCGGAGCCGTGGGGTTGATGAATACGTTTATGCGTGTTGCGATTAGGGCTTTGACAAGCGGAAAATCAAGGGTAGGATCATCTAAACCTTTATTTTGCTGAAGGCCACGTAACTATATGAAAAAGATAATGATTGTTGTCAGTGGTTGTCTGGCCGGCATTTGTTGCCGATATGATGGCGAAGCCAATTCATTTGAACCGGTCGTGGAGCTTGTCCGGCAGGGGCGGGCCATTCCGTTTTGCCCGGAAGTCTACGGTGGCCTGAACACTCCTCGTTCTCCATGCGAACAAAAAAATGGGCGGATCGTCGATTGTGACGGCATCGACTGTACCGATGCATTCAGGCGAGGGGCGGAGGAGGGGCTTCGGCTTGCCAAAATGGCCGGATGTACCGAGGCCATACTCAAGTCCCGGTCTCCTTCCTGCGGCAGCGGGCTGATCTATGACGGCACGTTTTCCTCAACGAAAATTCCGGGGGACGGCCTTTTTGCCCGGTTGCTCAAGGAGCATGGCATCACCGTGCGCACCGAAGAGGACTTTGATCTGTGACCGAATTTTGCGGCCTGCCGCTGACTATCAGGAAGAATCCGCGCGCCAGACGCGTGCTGGTCAAGCTGATCCCGGGCCGAGGGCTGGAAGTGGTCGTTCCAAGGCGGTTCGATACCGATCTGGTCCCGGAAATCCTGAATGAAAAACGGGCATGGATCGAGCGGACCCGGATTCGGATGGAAGAAAGCGGGGTCGACCTGTCAGGCCGTCTGCCTGATTTGCCGGAAATTATTTCCTTTCGTGCTGCCGGGCGAGAGTACCAGGTGGATTATCTTGACCGGCCCGGCCGGGTGAAGCTGACCGAAAACGCCAGCCGACTCATGGTCTGCGGTCCCATGGACGAGCCCGTTTTCATTCTTGAAGTCCTGCGAAAATTCACGGCCAGCAAGGCGCGGGAGGCCCTGCTTCCACTGCTCGACGCCATGAGCCGCCGTCTCGGGATGGACTATACGGCCATGCGTGTGCGCCGCCAGAAAACCCGGTGGGGGAGTTGCTCGGCCCGAGGGACCATCAGCCTCAACGCCAAGCTCCTGTTTCTGCCTGTTGAACTGGTGAACCAACTCCTGCTTCACGAGCTTTGCCATACCCGCCAGCTCAATCATTCCGCGAAATACTGGGCACTTGTCGCCAGACATGAACCCGATTTTGCCCGCCTTGAAGACGGACTCAAACATGGCGGCAGGTTCGTGCCTCCATGGTTCTCCTAGCTGTTTGCCTTTTCATTGTTTTAGGCTATGATTATACCCAAGCGTCGAAATTCAGGTCTGCTTTTGCGAACCGGATCATTTTTTTGGCGCAAGGAGATACAGCATGGCCCATATCGCGCAGGATTCTCTGGCGACTATATATTTTGAACTGATCTGGGAAAGTTCTCATTTCCGGCACGTGGATGCGTACTATGCAACGGATGTCAGCTTCACGCGGGATATCCTGCCTCTTGGGGTGAAAAGCCGCATGCGTGGGCTTGGCCCCGGCGACAGTGTGGAGATGCCACTCGACCCGTCTGAAATTCCCTCTTACGAGCCGGGAAAAATCCTTGAGATAGCCCGGTCGCGTTTTTTGGCCCCGATTGTTCATGGGCGTAATATCAAACCGCGTATTGGCAGGTTCTATCCACAGCGTTTTATTCAGGATGTGCCCGGAAATCGGCCTGATTCGACGGCTCCGTTTCGCGTGGTTGCCTCAGACCGGGCCGGGTTCAAGGCGGATTTGAATAACCCGTTGGCCGGGCGGAAGGTGACTGTCAAGGCTTCGGTTATTGATGTTCGGCCCCCCAGTAAAAATGCGGGAAAATTGCACCGCTGGCCTGTCACGCTCATGCGCGGAGTGGGCATGCAAGCCCGCATGGAAGAAACTCCATCCGATTTTTTGGGAATGCATCCGTTTATCCGCGAGGATGAGACCAACGATGCCGAGTTCTACTCGAAATCGAGGTCAGCCCCCTTGCTGGATGACCAGGCAATTGAGAATGTGAAGAAAGTGTATGGTCGGCTCCTTGAGGACGGCATGGACGTACTTGATATCATGACCGGATCAGCCTCCCATCTGCCGGACGGATTCAAGCCCGGATCGGTCACCGGTCTGGGTCTGGGCAAAAAGGAGATGGACGCCAACCCGGTCCTTGATACGAGCGTGGTTCACAGTCTCAACGAAGTTCCGAAGCTCCCTTTTGAGGAGAACAGCTTTGATGCTGTTATCTGCACCGCGTCGGTGGAGTACCTGACCAAGCCATTTGAGGTTTTCGAGGACGTGACCCGTGTGCTCAGGTCTGGCGGGGTATTTATTTTGACCTTCTCGGATCACTGGTTTGAGCCAAAGGTTATTCGCATCTGGTCAGAGCTGCATCAATTCGAGCGGATGGGTCTGGTCTCCCAGTACTTTGTTCGTTCCGGGAAGTTCGTTGGTTTGAATACCTTTTCCGAACGCGGCTGGCCGCTTCTGACGGATACGGAGGGCGATGACAGGAAAAGCGATTCCATCTTTGCTGTCTGGGGCATGGTTTCATCCGGGTAGATATGTGAGGTACACAACGGCGGGAGTCGTTTGAAAGTTTCGCTCGCACTTCTGAAAAAACTGATTTCAGTTTCATTTGATAATTTGCTAAAGCAAAAAAAGGACGGCTCGCAGAGTGATCTGCGAGCCGTCTTGGTCTTCGGTTGCCCCGCGCGGGTCAGACGCGGGGCAGTCTTGGAGAAGGGGTCTTTATAAGTATGGGTTACTTAAGACCTGTATGAGCTTAACGCTTCATGGCGATAACTTCGCCGAGCATTGAGTCCGTTGTCGTGATGACCTTGGTGTTGGCCTGGAAACCGCGCTGGGTGGTAATCATTCGCACGAATTCCGTGGCCATATCCACGTTGGACATCTCCAGAGAGTTGCCGTCGACGGTTCCCTTGCCGGTGGAGCCTGCCTGACCGGTCAGGGCCGGGCCCGACTCGCGGGTTTCCGAGAAGAGGTTACCACCTTCACGCCGGAGGCCGTGTTTGTTGGTGAACGTCGCCAGAGTGACGGCGTACAAGTCCAGAACCTCTCCGTTTGAGTAGTGGCCGGTGAGGACACCCTCGCGTGAGACAGAGATGTTTTGCAGGATACCTGCGGAGTAGCCGTCCTGGCTCTGGAACAGGGTTGAGGAGCCGCCGGTGTCGAAGCTCTGGGTGGCCAGGGCACTGATAGAGGGGGCCTTCATGTTTGGCAGATAACCGGTGTTTCCGATGTTCGTTCCGACCATATCCGCTGTGGTGGCCAGAGTTCCCAGACCTTGCGCCCAGCCCGTTGTCACGGCACCGCCGCCATTGCTTGACAGATTGGTGTTGGACATGCCGAAGTCGACCTGAATGGGGGTGGCATTGGTTGACTCAGCCGTGCTTGCATTGGACTTGCCCAGGAAGTTGGCTGTGCAGACTGGGTATCCGGACGTGGAAAAGTCCGCAAGACTCCAGTTATCTAAATCCTTGATGTTGGCGCCGCCATTGGATTTGAGTGTGTAGGCACTTATTCCTGACAGTTGGCCGGTGGTGAAGGTTATTGTACCAATCATCAGCACACCGGCTGCCGAGGTGTTGCCCTGCCCGATGCTGGTGGTCTGGCCGTTGGCACCGGAGAGCATACGCTGGTCAGCGTTCGGTTCGACCGTGACCATGAATTCCCAGACCGTGGTGCCACCGGAATTGCTCAGGGTGACCGGATCGAAGTAGGTGGTCATGTTGTGGGCGGTTCCGATATCGTCGTAGATTTTCATAGTGGCTGAATATCCATACAATGTGGATGCCATCGGAGTGTCCTTAGTGCCGTTCCAGTTCGCAAACATGGCAAAATACGGTTGTGTAGCATTGGTGGAGTTGTCCGAAGATCCCGGGTCCAGGTTGGTGACGATGGACACATTGGTCGTGGCTTTGGGCTTGGACTGGAAGTTCTCCAGTCGAATATCCGTGGGCGTGCCGACGGTCCGGGTCGATGAACTGCTGGTGGTCGAACTGGTGGTGGTCACGGATGTTGTTTTTTGTTCGATCGCCCATCCCTGAAGAATGTATCCGTGGGGATCTGTCAGGTAGCCATCGTTGTTAAAACGGAAGTTACCCGCTCTGGAGTAGTACTTTCCATCCTTACCTTTTGGGGAGACGACAAACATTCCGTCACCGGAAATGGCCATGTCGGTTGCTTCGGTGGAGGACTCAAATGCGCCCTGACCAAAGTCCGAATACACAGTTGATACGCGGACGCCTCGTCCGACCTGCCCCACTCCATTGACCGTGGAAAAGTCTTGGCTCATGATGTCCTCGAAATGCATCCGAGCGCCTTTGAAGCCTGTGGTATTTACATTGGCAAGGTTGTTGCCGATGACCGTCATTCGTTCGGAATGCACCGTGAGGCCGGTGATGCCCGAATACAGTGATGCTCCTAAACCCATATTTACCTCCTATCTCTTCTCCAAGAGCCCGCGGCGTAATGACCGCTAAGTGAAATCCCAAAGTATTATTCTGTTTCTTCTTCCGTCTCTTCTTCCGTCTCTTCTTCCGTTTCTTCTTCTGTTTCAGTGGGGTCTGTGATGTCGGCACTACCGGGATCGACGATTTCCTTGATGTTCAGGAAGCTGACGAAACGACCGTCCTTGAGGCGCAGATATTGAGTTCCGCCCTCGTTGACCACCGCATCGACCTTCCCGGAAATTTCCGTCTGGACCATGACGGCCTTCCCGTCTGCGTCCAGGCCGAGGATGCCGATGCCGTACAGACCATCAGGCATGTCCTGTTCTCCCTCGTTCTTGCCGTCCCACTCGAACTGGTAGGAACCGGCTTTCTTGCTGCCAAGCTCTATGGTGCGGATTATGGCCCCTTCGGAATCGTAGATGTTCATCATGATCTGTGAGACAGGTTCGCCAAAGCCGTAATAGACGGTTGAGGCGTTGCCTGCATCCAGGCTGATCTTGTAGCCCTCGGCCTTGATTTCCTTGCCGATGAAGCTGACTGCCGAGAGCATGTCACTTTGCTGCATGGACTCGCCCAGAGATTTGATTCCGCTGTTGATGTTGGTGAGTTGCTCAAGGCTTGAGAACTGTGCCAACTGGGAAGTCATTTCCGTGTCCGCCATCGGATTCAGGGGGTCCTGATGCGTCAGTTGCGCTATCAGGATAGTCATGAAGGCATCCTGATCCAGTGTTGCGCTGTGTTCTTCGGGATTGTTGGAAGCCGCAAGTCGCGATTCCTGTGCTCCGAGAATTAGTCCGGTATTGTCTACGTAACCCATAATAGACCTCGCTTATGCGATGATGTGTAACCCATTATCGGCATTAATTGCCTGTTCACGTAAGCTTTGCAGGTCTTGGGCCATGTTGTCGTTGCCACCACGCATGGTTTTCATGTGGTTGCGCATGGTAGCCATGGCTTCGCGGTCCCGGGCCATATTATGCTCGTTTTGTCCGAACCAGTCGTGACTGTCCTGATTATTTGTCAGGCCAGCCTGGACTTCCAGCTTTTCGACCTTCAAACCCTCGGATTCCAAGGCGTTTTTGATGATGTCGATATTGCTGGCGATGATTTTGGCAGCCTCTGGATTCTCTGCCCGGATCACGGCATTCACTTCCTTGCCGTGGACCTGAAGGACTATGCTCAACTTGCCCAGATTTTCAGGGGTGAGCTGTAAGGTCAGTTGTTTCGTGTTGTTCCCAAGGTTCTTTAGGAGGGCGGTTTCCACTTGTTTCATGACCTTGGGAGCGGAAATCTTTTCCCATGCCTTGGCTTTGTCTCTGGCTTGAGCTTCAGTCAGGCCACTCTTCAGTCCTGTCTCGGCATTGCCGGATTTGGAATCCATCTGGCCTTTTCCAGACCCGGAACCATCCTCGCTCACTGTACCAAGGAAGTTGTTCCAGTTGCCTTCAGAGTCGGAATCCTGATTCTGATCGGCAGTGTCGGCGTCAGTCTTGACCTCGGCCTTTTCCGGCAGGGCTGTTGCAGCACTTTTTTTGGTATTGGTGCTGGACAGAGCATCCTTGTGGGTCTCGACGGCCTGCGTGAAATCTTTCGTGGTTTCGACTTTGGTGTTTTCTTCTGCCACGCGAGGTTTGAGATCAATGGCTTCCTTGATCTGCCGTGCTGCGGAAGACTCTTTGGAATTGTCGCCCATGGATTTGGCAAAAACCTGACCCACTGCGCGGACGAGTTCCTGATCCTTCTTGTCCAGATTCGCCAGTTCCTGACGGATCATGGTGAAGGCTTCCTTGACGTCCTTGGACAAGGTGTTGCTGCCGAGAAGTTCCTTGATTCTGGAAGTGAATTCCTTGGAAAAACTCATGGCTGCGGAAAAAGCTTCGATTTCACCCTTTTCAAACAATATCTGCTTGTTCTGGGGCATGGCTTCGATCTTTTCTCTGAGTGCATTCATGACCTTGTCAAGATTGCCGTCCGCAAGCTGTTTGGTCAGCTCCTCTGATTCCTTGAGAGTGAAACCGAATTTTCCAAAGAAGCCGTTCAGCTTGTCTTTTTGTGCATCGGTCAGTTCCATTGTGCGGGCATCGGCCAGTTTGTTGGCTACCACAGCGGAAAACTGTCCCCAGGTCAGCCCTTCTTCACTCTTGACCTTTTCTTCGATGTCGGCGATTTCCTCGGCGCTCAGGCCATATTCTTCAAGGTCGTCCCTGACCTCTTCGAATTCTTCCTCGGACATGCGCTTATCGAGATCGTGGACCGTGGTTTCCTCGTCGTCCTTGACCGGAACCTCGGTGCCTGCGGCATTGACGGTCTGTTTTGGGGTGTCGACCTGCGGAGCTGTTTCAAGCATCTTTTCGGTGGTGGAGACCGGCGACAGGGCGAGTTCACTTTCGACCAGATTGGCGTGCTGGTTGAATAAATCAGCGAACAGCGCACCCTGCTGGTCGGTTTTGACCGTGGGGCTTACAGTCTTTGGCTGACTATTGGTCTTTTCCAAGGCGATGCCGGGAACATTTTGCATGGTTTACTCCTTCAGCAGTCTATTTATCAAAAGGCGTGCCAAAGGAGAAACTGTGTAAAACCAGTCAGTTATCTAGATCAGAGGTGGGAAGAAATGGCCGCTTCCGGCTGTTCTGGACGGTGTGTGCCTACCGGCAGGATGCAATGAAGGCCTCGAACAATTCCATGATACCAGCCCAGGCATGGCGGGAATAATCCGAGTTCTCAAGGAACATGTGGGCATAGCCGGTCAGGGGCTTGGCAATGGTCGGGCTGTTGCTCCAGAACGATGTGTCGAGCAGGCTGCCGCTTTTGAGGCCGTGCTTGAACTGACGGCCCATCTCAGGAAGATGGGAGAGCAGAGCCTGTGCGGACCGGGGCGCGTGTTCGGCCAGATCGTTCCATGCCGTGCGGGGAGCTGTGTCGTCCCACAGGCCGAACTGATAACCGAAAAACGCCTGCCAGAACCGGGAGGCCAGCCGTTCCATGTCGGCTTGTTCGGTGTCGAGCCTGTGGATATGGTAGAGACCGTTTTTGTCCTTGCCGGTTTCAAACAGGGTCAGTCCCGGCAAGTTCATTTTGGATAGCTTTCCTGCGGTGTCCCCGGCTGCCATGCGGGCGACAAGGGTGGCGATGCGACTGGGAATAAATGGGTCGTGGCAGTGCAGTCGATCACGGGTACATTGCCAGCAACCCTTGGCGCAGTCCATGTCGGCCCGCAGGACAAAATGGCCGGGCGAATATGGACCGGTCTCCCACGGATTGACGTTGCCCATGGACAGGTTCAGGCATTTGAGCCCGGTCCATGCCGCCAGATGCATGGGGCCGGTGTCCGGTGTGATGAACAGTGCCATGGTCTGTCCCACTGCTCCGAATTCTTCCAGACCGAGCGTGCCGCATGTGTTGAGGGCGGGGGCCTTGGCCAGTTTTCTGACTTCAAGGCCGAGGTCTTTTTCAGCCGGACCACCGAAAAGGACTGATCGCAGGTTGTGCCCATGCAGCTCCTCCACCAGACTGGCCCAGAATTGAGCTGAGGGCCGCTTGGCCGCATCGCTCGCGCCGAGGAAAAGTCCTATCTTGTTGACTGTGGCAGGGAGGGTGCGGGAAAGATTGAAGTGCGTTGAAGCTATGCCGGCAAACGGTATGACATCCAGCGCGTTTAATTCGGCCCAGTGATAGCGATTGTACAGGTTGTTCCTGACCAGTGATGTCCGGTAGAGTTGCCAGTCTCCGTGCACGAACCGTGCGCCGTCCGCAGTTTGGGTCGGGCCTATTTTGCGCTCGGCTGTGACCTCGCCCGCCAGCAGGGCGGCTTTTTCCTGAAGGCTCAGATTGAGAACCAGTTCATAGGAGTGTTGTTTGAGGACGTGTGCGCCGGTCCATGGGAAATATGTCACTGCTGGCGAGAGGCTCATGAGCGGTTTGTAAAATGTTTCTTCGGCTGCCACGAAAATGGGATGGCCGGGATAGCGGCGGGCCAGCCACAACATGAGCGGATAGGAGAGAATCAGATCTCCCATGCGCTGCATTTGCAGTATCAGAATCGGCCGTTTGTCAGTCATGGTCAGGCAAAGGTTTGGCGCATGGTTTCCATGAGAGACATCATGCGGTGGTCGTATGTATGTTCGGCCAGCACTCGTTTGCGGGCGGCCTTTGCAATGCGTTGCCGTTTTTCAGGCGCATCAAGATATATTTCCACCAATCCGGGAATTTCGTCGGGGTGGTTGTAAAAGACTATTTCCCGGCCCGGTTCAAAGAGTTCTTCCATTTGCCTGCGATAGTCGGTGAGCAGGAATGCGCCGCAGCACGGGACATCGAAAACCCGCTGGTTGACCGCGCCTTTCATTTGCTGGCTGGTGCAGTTGAAGTTGATGTCACTGAGCGGATAGAAGTCCGGCAGGTCTTCGTAGTAGTAGAGTTCCGAGTGGTATCGCCATCCCTTGCGGTCCTTGAGCAGCTCGTTCCAGCCGGGGTCGCCCACGATGAGCGGGTTGAAATCAAGAATCCGAAGTATGCAATCGAGCCGGTACATGAGGGTGGCCTGCCAGGTGAGGAAGGTCTCGAAAGCCTGTTTGCGCTCGGCTGTTTCAAGCCCCTCGAAGTCGTTGCGCAGTTCCGGGAAATTTTTGGTCAGGAAGCGGCCCGAACACGGCTCGTTCGATTCACCGAAGGCTTTGGCGACCAGCAGTCCGGCTTCCATGAGGCGCGGGGAGGGCATGGCAGCCTGGATGCGCTTGATGGTCTTGGTCAGCATGGAGTTGCCCACAAAGGATATGGGCGAGCGCCACTGCTCCACGGGTGTGGTGCGACGAGGCTTCAACCTGCTGGGATCGGCCCCCAGCGGCAGGTGGAAGACGTTTTTGAATCCCATGGACCGGAGCGACTCGATATTGTCGGAGTCCCAGGTGAACAGGGCGATCTTTGCGCCATGTAGGTTTTCGTATGAGCCAAGTATCAGGTGGGGGTTGTCCACGAACCATGAGGCCAGAGGTATGTTGAATTTGTCGAGCAGGGTGGCGAGGACTCCCTCGCGGTCCACTCCGAGATGGTTGACCGTGAGCACGAAGTCAGGCTTGAAGGTCGTCAGGGTTGCCAGCATTTTCGAGACAAAAATGTCGAGGTCCATCTCCTTGGCACCAAGGTCGATGAACAGGTGTTCGACATCCAGGCGTTCACA
>JAFLJW010000180.1 GCA_022712815.1 Pseudodesulfovibrio sp.
AAAATGGACATCTTTGAACGCGCCCTGGCCTTCATGGGCGGCTATGGCATCAAGGCATACATCATCCTTCAGGACTTCGCCCAACTCTATAAAACCTATGGCCGGGAGGAATCCATAATGAGCAACTGCCACCTCCGTATCGCCTACGCTCCGACCAAACAGTCCACTGCCGAAGAACTCTCGAAAATGACGGGTAAAAAAACGGTTGTTCAACAAAAAGTGTCACTCTCCGGCAGGCGTTCCGGACATCTCGGTCGAGCAAGTGTCTCCATTTCAGAAGTAGCCAGGCCTCTGCTCACCCCAGATGAATGCTCCCGGCTTCCCGGCGCGAAAAAAGATGGTGCCGGCAACATCCTTGAAGCTGGCGACATGCTCATTTTCCCGGCGGGTTTCTCGCCCATCTACGGCAAACAGATTCTCTATTTCCTTGACCCGATCTTTTCCGAACGGGCGAAGATTCCACCGCCTGAAGAATCCGACTCTCTGGCTCCTGTTCAAAAGGAAGACGACAAAATCAACAATCAGGAACCAGACCATGAGGCAGTTTATGAAAAAAATCTGGCATAAAGTCATCCCGGTTTTGTTCACGTTGCTTCTGTTGGGTGCCGTAGCTTTTTACGTTGGCCTCCGCGTCAACGTGACGAACTCTCTCCCCTTGGGCCTATACGTCCTGACCACCGCTCTCCCTGAGCGTGGTGATCTGGTCGCTTTCGACCTGCCGGAGCACAATCCATACGCCTCCATAGCCAGCTCCAGGAACTATGGCGGCTTGAACATGAGGCCGTATCTCAAGCACCTTGCTGCCGTCCCTGGTGACGACATTCAAATGGACGAGCAAAGCCTCCGAATAAACGGCCAACTCATGCCCAACAGTGCTTTTCGTGATTCGGATCGCATGGGGCGGCCTCTTTCGCGCTTCCTTGTCACCGGCACAGTGCCGACTGGCAAGGCCCTTGTCTTATCCGGATATCACCCAATGAGCTTTGACGGTCGTTACTTCGGCCTTCTTGATCTGACCGATCTGCAAAAGGTCATCCCTATTTTAACTTTCAACTGAGGAGAAAATTTCCATGGCCACTACCGCAAACAAAGAACAGCGAGAGTTCCTTGACCAAGCTGGACGCCAAATGTTCCGCGACCTGACCGATAATCCAGGCGCGGCCATCGAAGTAGACCCGGACCTGGCTGAACACATGGGTGCGTTTGAAGAGAAAGCCCTGACGCCGGAAGAGGCTGAAGATTCCAGCTTCGACGGGGAGGTGGTCGGTGAGTGACAAGCGGCAGGAACTCTCAAAGGAATTTGCCGACAAGGTGATCAAAGCCCTTGAAAACGGCACGGCCCCCTGGATCAAACCGTGGGAACCCGGCGAACTCAGCCCACCGTTCAACCCTGCCTCCGGCACTATCTACAAGGGGATGAACTTCGTTAATCTCACCCTTGCTCTGGATGGCAATCCCGACCCACGCTGGCTCACATTTAAGCAGGCCAATGATGCTGGTTGGAAGGTCAGGAAAGGCTCCAAATCACAACCCGTGATCTATTGGAACTTCCACAAGGTGAAGCAGGATATGGATGTCATCGAGGATGGCAAGCCTGTTCTGGATAACAGCGGCAACCCCAAAACAGAGAAGGTGGAAGTCGAACGCCCATTTCTGCGGATCGCACGGGTTTTTCACGCCAGCCAGATTGAAGGCATTCCCAAATGGGATGGCCGGGAAATCACTTGGGACGCCAATCAACGGGCCGAAACCATGCTTGCCAATTCCGGCGCGGTTATCCACCACGATCAAGCGGACAAGGCCTTTTATCGACCGTCAACGGATGATATCCACATGCCCCCGAAAGCGGCATTCGGAGACGCGGACAAATACTACTCCACCTCACTTCATGAGCTGGGCCACTGGACTGGCCACTCTTCACGCCTTGATCGTGGCCATGCTCCATTCGGTACGGAAGATTACGCCAGGGAAGTGCTACGGGCCGAAATGTCCAGTTGGATGCTCGCTACCGAACTCGGCATGGGACACGATCCCGATCAGCATGTGGCGTATATCGAGAACTGGATCAAGGTTCTCAAGAAAGACCCTCTGGAAATCCTCAGAGCCTCTCGCGATGCAGATAAGATCAAAGAATACACCATGGCATTTGAGCGTGGAAAGGATGTCCACAAGGAGCAGACCGTGCCGGAGACAAAGCAGGAAACAACGCCAGAACGGAAAGCAGAGAAGAAAACCTACCTGACAGTACCTGTCACGGAAAAGGGCCGCGCCAAAGCCGGGGGAGCACGGTGGGATCGCAAGAAAAAGCTCTGGTTCATCCCTGAAGGCGGCGACTTGAACAAAGTAACTCCCTGGCTACCGGAAAAACAGAAGATGGTTCAGGTCACGTCTGGACTTTCCCCCCAGGATGAGTTTGCCCAAGCCCTCAAGGAAGCCGGTCTGGACCTTCATGGTGAAACTCCTGTCATGGATGGCCAGTTGCACCGTGTGCCGCTCCTGGATGGCAAAGCCAACTCCAGAGACGGTGCGTACAAAGGATATCTGGACGGTCATCCGGCAGGATTCATCCAGAATCACAAGACCGGCTTCAAGGAAAATTGGAAGGCTTCCGGGCATCGCCTCTCTGAAGATCAGAAACACCAGCTGAAGGCTAAAGTCGAGCAACGGAAAGACGAACGGAAAAAGGAGCTTCTGGAACAACGCGCAAAAGCATCCAAAAAAGCCTTTGCTATTTGGAAAAACACAAAGGATTGGGCCAGCCACAAGCATCCATATCTTGCTGCCAAAGGCGTGAAAAGCTATGGCGTTAAAATCGGTCCCAACGGGAACTTACTTATTCCAGGACGTGATGCTGGCGGCTTTATTCACACCATGCAAACAATCTCTCCTGATGGAGAAAAACGTTTCATGAAGGGCGGGAAAAAGCACGGTACGTTCCACACCATTGATCCAGACAAACGATGCGGTCTAGACCCGACACTTGTCGTTGAGGGGTACGCCACAGGAGCCAGTGTCCATATGGCCACGGGCTACCCGGTTCATGTCGCCTTTGATGCATCCAACCTGGAGCCTGTCGTCAAGGCTCTTCATAAGAAATACCCGGATCACC
This sequence comes from Pseudodesulfovibrio sp., assembly GCA_022712815.1. Lineage (GTDB taxonomy): Bacteria > Desulfobacterota > Desulfovibrionia > Desulfovibrionales > Desulfovibrionaceae > Pseudodesulfovibrio. Next base: position 3,110 of record JAFLJW010000180.1, read on the forward strand.
CTGTTCTAGTTATAGGAGATAACGATCATACCTTAGAACACAAGGGGCAGGAGAATGTCGGTGTTGTCAAAGCACAAGCCGCAGCCAAGGCTGTTGGAGGCATTTTCATTGCTCCCGAGTTTAACCGGGAAGAAATCAAGAACGGGCAGACTGATTACAACGACCTTCATGCCTCACGTGGACTGGAGGAAGTCTCCAGGCAGTTGGCCCCTGCGCTGAAGAAAGCAGAAAAACGATACAAAGAGCATGAGATGTCTCTTTAAGAGGAATACAATATGAGCATAGTCAGAACATACACCGGGAAAAATCTGGACCTCTTGAATCCCGATCCCAAAGAAATCGACATCATGGATATTGCCCATCACCTGGCCAAGCTGGACCGATATAACGGAGCTGGCCACTACACGTTCT
>JAFLJW010000324.1 GCA_022712815.1 Pseudodesulfovibrio sp.
CGGATGGTAATGTTTTCATAATCGACCCAGGAAGGGTTGAAGAGATGGCATTCACCCGGAATGACTTCCAGTGCCTTGGTGTTGTTTTCTTCACTGTAGTCCAGCAGAATCTGGCAGCCGACACAGATGCCGAGAACGGGCTTCTTTTGTTCGATGAGTTCCTTGATGACTTGATCAAGGCCTCCGGCCGTAAGCTCGTTCATGGCTTGTCCTGCAGCACCAACGCCTGGGAATATGATACCCGATGCATTTTTCAGCTTGTCGGGATCATTTGTGATTTCATTGGGTATTTCCAGATGATCCAGTGCCCTGCGAACACTGGTCTGGTTTCCCGCTTTATAGTCGAATATGGCGAGCATGTGTCCCTCCACTTTTTACTCTTATATCACAGCGACTAGTAAAAAACGGTGTGGAAAACAAGGGTTTTTTCAAGTTGGTAAAATGTTTGCTTCCGGATATGTTTATTTGGCGAGTATTTTCAGCAGCAGGTCGCCTGTGATGGGACCGAGTTTTCGGCCCAGTTTCTTCAGACGTATGGGGCGGCCCACAACAAAGTCATGGGGCAGCGAGATTTCGATGGTTTTGGGTCCTGCTGTGAATGTTTGTTCAACGGTAATGCGAACCTTGCGACCGGGCAACAGGTGTTGGGCCGGAAAGTAAACGGTCTGTTCATGATCCATCTGGCCCGTGAACCAGGATTTGATTGAGCCGCCAAGTCCTTTGGAAAAATCGAAATTAAGGGTCCGATCACCCCAGTGGAGCTGGAGTTTGCGTTTTTTGAGTTCGAGGGGGCCTTTGTATCCGGGCTGTTCTTTTCTGATTTTGCTGTAGATGTCCTCAAAGACTTTCTTGGCAAACGGGTCATTCAGAATTGTTTTCAGGACCTCTTTTTCCCTGTAATAATACTTCTGATTTTTTGCACGAGAGGATTGCGCCCGTTTGCGGGGACGGGACGCTTTGCGCTGTTGCTTCGCGTATGCCGCTGCACCTTCTCGTTTGCTCGTTTTCGGATCTTCATGAAAAGTCTTTGAGGAAGAATTGGACTGCGTATTCCTGTTTTCTCTCAGAAGAGTTTTGGCGGAGACGTAGGCTTCGTTTATTTTGCGAAACTTGGTGGCAGCATCAGGATCGGTGTTCAGGTCCGGGTGATATTTGAAGGCGAGTTTCCGAAACGCTGTTTTGATCGCATTCAGGTCAGCCCCTGAATCGAGCTTGAGTATATGATAGCATTCCTGAAGATTCATGGTCGCCTTGGGTTGAGTTATTCTTCTGAAATCAATGCATTGGGTGAAGTTTTAGGATCATAGCGCAAAAGGTCTTCCTTGTGCAAATACTCGCGCCCTTGCTTGACGAATTCAGCATGACCGGCCTTGGGATTCACGCCGGGACAGTAATCCTGAACCATCTGCCAGCTTATTTCATCAACCAGATTGCCACGGAAATAGGGCCAGGCACGACAGACATCCGGCCTTCCGGGATGGACACCGCATCCTTCCTTGAAAAAAACGCAATATCCATCTTCTTTGCTAACGAGGTGGAGTTTGTTGCCTCGTTCACGGGCATACTTTTCAATCAAATTTTCAACGGATATTTCGAGATATTCTGCAAGTCGGACCTGATCTTTCCCGGTCATGACAATGCCACCTTCACCATGGCAGCAATGGCCGCACATCTGACATTCAAATGCTTTTATGGTCATCGGGATATTCCCAGTCTTTTCAATTCGACTTTCAGGCAACGGTCTTCGATAACCACAATACCGCTTCCGGCCAGTATTTCTCGTGCTCGCGCACTGTGAACGCCTAATTGCATCCAGAAAACCTTTGGCAGCGGGAGCATCTTCAAGACTTCATGGGCGTGATCCGGGCATAATTCTCCGTTACGAAACAGGTCCACAACATCAACTGGAACAGGGATGTCGTTGACTGTCGGGTATGTCGTAAGTCCCCAGATATCTGATCGTTTCGGATGTACTGGAATGACGTCAAATCCCATGCTGATCATCTCACGGCCCACACCATCAACCGGGCGCGAAGGTTTGTCCACGGCCCCGACCACGGCAATGGTCTTGACCTTGGACAGCAGGAGGGCTAGCTCTTTATCATTAATTATAATCATATTGTTCCTCGTCGATTAGAGACCGTCTTTTTACAGCAAACAGCATCGGTTGCCTAGCTGTTATATTTCAAGGAGCCAATCATGTTTGAAGCCATAGCCCGCACACCTCAGGAAGAGCTTGATCGCCGTCAGAATACGGTCAGAAAACATTTGCAGGCCGTTGCCCCGGAAGCTGGCGGTATTCTTGTTTTTTCCCGAATGAATATTTATTATCTCACTGGCACGTCCGGGCAGGGAGTGCTCTGGCTGCCTCTCACGGATAAACCCGTACTCATGCTTCGCAAGGGTATTAATCGTGCTCGTCTTGAGGCGGGCATTGACACTATCGTGCCTTTCAAGTCCTATTCAGAATTGCCGGGCATATGTTCGGAAGCGGGTAGTCCTTTTACAAAAACAATCGCTGCCGTCATGGCCGGATTGACATGGCAACTCGGCAACCTTCTGAGTGCGAAGCTCAAGGAATACACGATAGTTCCCGGCGATCATGCCGTGGCCTTGGCCAAGATGGTCAAGTCCGAACATGAACTGGGCATCATGCGCCGGTGCGGTGAGAAACATCATCGGTGCCTGCATGACATTCTGCCCAGGCATATAAAACCCGGCATGACGGAACGCGAGATATCCCACAAGGCGTGGGAGGTGTTTTTTGCGGAAGGACATATGGGTATCCTGCGGATGCAGGCCCATGACGAGGAGTGCTTTCTGGGCCATGTCTCTGCCGGTGATTCCGGCAACTACCCAAGCTCTTTCAACGGTCCATTGGGGTTTCGCGGCGAGCATCCGGGATCAGCTTTCATGGGCAATGCGGACAAGATCTGGAATAGAGGGGAACCGCTTTCGCTTGATATCGTATTTCAGATCGAGGGCTATCACACTGATAAGACCCAGGCATATTTTGGTGGCCCGGAAGCATCCATTCCCGACGATATCCGTAAAGCACACGACTTTTGTATTGAAATGCAGGAGTGGGTGTCTACAAATGCGCGTCCCGGTTCAACACCGACTGAACTGTACACCTATTGTATCGAGCAGGCCGGGAAGCGTGGGTTCACAGATGGATTCATGGGGCTTGACGATAACGAGGTTCCGTTTATCGGTCATGGCATCGGCCTGACCATCGACGAATTTCCGCCTTTGGCCAAAGGATTCGATATCCCGCTTGAAAAGGGCATGTGCATTGCCATTGAACCCAAGCAGGGCATAAGGAATGTCGGTATGGTCGGCGTGGAAAATACCTTTGAGATCACCGAGAACGGGGCGCGATGCATATCAGGCGATTCATACGAGATAATTCCCTTTGAATAAAAAAAGACTCCGGTAAAGGAGCCTTTTCATTCATCGTTATTTTTTTCCAGACTTATTCGTAGGCAGCCTCAAAGATGGCGATGACATCTTCAATGGTCATGTCAACCGGTGTGATCTCGAAGAGTGCGCCCATGGTGGTGAGTGCATTTTCGGCCAGCGCTGGGATTTCATCAAATTTCACGCCGTAATCCGAGAGTTTTTCATCTGCCAGACCGACATCGGTGATGAGCTTGTCCAGTGCGTCAAGGAAGGCCACTCCGCTGACTTCCTCTTCCAGATTCTCTTGCAAGGTGTCGCCCATGGCGAGCGCGAGGTCGCCGAGGCGTTCTTCACCCTTGGCTGCCAGGAAGCCGAAGTAGGCTCTCGATATGAGGACCAGTCCGGCTCCGTGCGGTAGCTTCGGGTGGAAGGCGGACAGGGCGTGTTCCAGAGAGTGCTGGGAGATGCATGAGGAATAGGATTCACACAAACCAGCGGCAGAACATGCCCAGGCCATGACCGTTCGTGCTTCGAGGTTGTCGCCATCGGCAACAGCTTCGGGCAGGGTGTGTGCGATCAGGTGTACGGCCTCAAGGGCCAGCATGTCGCTGGCTGGCTGGCGGCAGGTGGCAAGGTATGCTTCCGTGGCGTGGAAGAAGGCGTCCATGCCGGTGTACGCGGTCTGCTTGGGCGGGACTGAAAGCATGAGCTTGGGGTCCACAATGGAAAGATACGGGAATGTGGAATCATTGCCCCAGCCGATCTTTTCATTGGATTCGGAGCCGGATTTTGTGATGACCGTCCAGGGGTCGGCCTCGGTGCCGGTTCCGGCAGTCGTCGGGATGGCAACGATGGGCAGAGCATCGTGTTCAGGAGTCTGACCGCCGCCGGTGCCGGATTGCATGTAGTCCCAATATTTACCCAGATTGGTCGCCATGGTGGCGATGGATTTTGCGGAATCAATGGTGGAACCGCCGCCGAGACCGACAACATAATCCACGTCATTTTCTTTGCAAATGGCTGCCGCCTCGTCCACGAAATCCGATTCCGGGTTGGGGCGAATCCTGTCGTAGACGATGGTCTGGACTCCTTGCTTGGAGAGCAGTCCCTGAACGCGGGAGAGATAGCCGAGCGTGAGCATGATGCCGGATTCGCCGATGACGATCATGGCCTTGCTGCCTTTTGGCAGGTGCGGGGTGTCGCCGAGTTGGTCAAGGGTGTCCGGGCCAAAGATCATCCGGGTGGGCATGTAGTATTGGAAATTGAGCATTAAGAACTCCTTGGTTCAATTGTTGTGGCTATTCCTTCCACGATTCAAAGATGTTTTCAAGCTGTGATTTTGTGTAGAGATCGCGCAATACAAGCGGAGAGCTGCCCTTGTCGCCAATACCGAACATGGCGGCTGTGGGTATGCTCATGCTGCCCAGTGCCTTGAGCAGAGCCTCGGCTTCGAGGTCGTGTTCCGTCATATCGACCTTGATGAAGGCAACACCGTATTCCTTGCTCCATTGCACTACATTTTCATTGGTCAGTACGGTTGCTTCCAGAACCTTGCATGTCGGGCACCAGTCTGCCGTGAAATCGACGAACAATTTTTCTTTGCCGATTCGCTGGCTGAGTTCGGTCGGATTGAATTCCTGCCATGGGTCGCGTGCCTGGTTGGGCATTGTCCAGAAAACTGCGGCTGCGATGAGTGCCATGGTGACCAGACGAACACCCCAGCGGACAGCGGGACTTTGTGTTGGTCTGGTGCGAACCCAGAGCCAGCCACCGAACAGCAATGTCCAGAGCGGTGCCAGTATGCGTAGGGATTCGCCGCCCAAGGCTATGGTCACAAGATAGAAGGCCGTGGCGATCAGGAAGAAGGCAATAGATTTTTCCACATATTCGATCCATGGGCCGGATTTTGGCAGGAATCGGGCAAGGCCGGGATTGAGTGCCAAAAGCAGGTAGGGGATCGCCATGCCCACACCGATTGAAGTGAAGACAGCGGTGATGACAAGCGGCCCTTGCACCAGTGCCCAGCCGAGAACGCCGCCAAGGAAGGGACCGCTGCACGGCGTGGCGAGCAGGGTGGTCAGCGAGCCTGTAAAAAATGCCTGTGTACGGGGATTGGCGTGACCTGTTCCGAATTTCAAGTCCACGACCG
>JAFLJW010000006.1 GCA_022712815.1 Pseudodesulfovibrio sp.
TTCCGAAGTTGGTCTTGTGGAAAGTGAGAAACGCTATCAAAGCGTGTATGAGGCAGCCCGTGATGCCATTATCATGTTTGACCGCAATGATGGTTCCATTCTCGATTGCAATGCTGCGGCCAGACGTCTCTATGGATATTCGGCTGATGAGATGCTGCATATGACTATGCAGGATCTTTCTGATATTCTGGAGAGTTCCGCGGAGGTTCTCCGCAGCGGTGTGAGTCAGGTGTCACTCAGACATCATCGGCGTAGCGATGGTACTGTTTTTCCCGTGGAAGTTTCCATGAGTCATTTTGTCCACGATGGACGCGAGGTCAGTACCGCCTATGTTCAAGATATTTCCCATCGTAAAGTAGTCGAGGAAGCCTTGCGCGAAGGTGCTCGTCTGTATCGGGCGGTGGTCGAGGACCAGACCGAGTTGATTTGCCGCTATGAGCCGGATGGGGCACTGACCTTTATCAACCGGGCCTATGCAAAATTCTTTGCTGTGGACGAGGATGAAATTATCGGGAAAGCCGTTTTTACCAGTCTGGATTCTGCCAATCTGCGCCTTCTTCAAAACTGGTTGAACAAGGCCGGGCCTGCTGATCCTGTCCTTGATCTTGAGCAACGTCAGGTGCGAAGAGATGGAGAGATGCGTTCAATACTCTGGACCAACCGCGCCATCCTGAATCATCGAAAGGCTGTTACCGAAATTCAGGCTGTCGGGCGTGATATCACCGAGCGTAAGGTTGCGGAACACGCCCTTGGCAGGGCAAATGTTGAGAAGGAGCAATACCGGCTCAACCTTGAGGCGACATTCCGAAGTATCCCTGATGCCATCGTCACCGTGGACAGTGAGTTGCGGGTTATCGCCACCAACAGTGCGGCAGGAGTACTTTTTGGTATTTCCCGTGATCGGTCCAGAGGGCGCGAGCTTGAAGACCAGGTCAAGGCAAAGGGTAATCCTTGTATCAGCGTGCTCAAGCAGGTTCTGAAAACCAGTAAGCCTGTGCGCGGTTACGAAATTGAGATGACCGTGCCAAGTCTTGGCGACCGCATGGTGGAAGTCAATTGTTCCCCGCTCATCGACAAGGACAAGCGATACGCCGGTGCGGTTCTGGTTGTCCGTGATATTTCCCGTATCGCCGATCTGGAGAAACGTCTTCAGGAGCGACATGGATTTCGGGGCATCATCGGGCGGAGCAGCTCGATGCAGGATATTTATCATTTGCTCGAACAGCTTTCCTCACTGGATTCCAATGTGCTTATTCTCGGAGAGTCCGGTACAGGCAAGGAATTGGTGGCTGATGCCCTGCATTATGGTGGTTCACGAGCCGGTCAGCCGCTTATCAAGGTCAATTGTTCGGCTTTGTCCGAGAGCTTGCTCGAGAGCGAATTGTTCGGCCATGTACGCGGAGCGTTTACCGGGGCTGTGCGCGACAAGGTCGGTCGTATTCAGGCAGCTCAGGGCGGCACCCTGTTCCTTGACGAGATCGGCGATATTTCACCACTTATCCAGCTCAAGCTCCTTCGGTTTTTGGAACAGAAGGAATACGAACGGGTTGGCGAATCCAATACTCATACCGCAGATGTTCGCATAATCGCAGCGACCAACGCCAAGTTGCTGGAATCTGTCAAGCAGGGCATCTTTCGAGAAGATTTGTACTATCGCCTGAACGTCATGCCTGTCACGTTGCCTCCGCTCAGGGAACGTCAGGCAGACATTCCGCTTCTGGTTGAGCATTTCCTTGGTATCTTTTCCAATCAGTTCAACAAATCCTTTGGTCGGGTGTCTGCGGAAGTGATGGACCTCTTCATGAGTTATCGCTGGCCTGGAAATATTCGTGAATTGCGGCATATTCTGGAGCATGCCAGCATATTGTCTAGCGGAGGAGAAATTGTACTCAAGTATATTCGCAAGGATCTTGTCGATCAAATGCGGGCCAGCGAATTCTGTGAGTCCGAGCCTGTGGCGCGGTATGTGCCCCAGCTATCTGTATTTCACAAAGTGACCAGAGAAGACATCCTGATCGCGCTTGACCGATGTGGTGGCAACAAAGCCCGTGCTGCCCGTCAATTGGGTATTCATCGCGCCACATTGTATCGCAAGCTGAAAATACAAATGTGAAGTCTTTTTCTTTTTCGATCTTTTCCCGTCATCTTTTTGAAAGTTATAACCAATATAAAGGGTAGATATGATGCATTGATGTCTAACTATTGGTATACTGCAATCAATATGTCACAAAAAGAGTTTAATTACATGATGTTATATTGATAGTAGTCTCTGGGGACGGTGGAGAATATTGATGGTGAAGACAATTGAACCCCAGGCATTCGACGTTGAGTTGCAAAGCAGTTCAAGACCCTTTTTGATCGCTTTTCTCAAACGAAACGAAAAGTTTCTGTATCAGTCGAAGGCCCTTGACGAGGTTTTGAAATCCTATGGCGACAAGGTGCAGGGCTATCTGTACAACTCGGACTATCTTGATACTGCCATGCGGCGGTTCAAGGTCAAGGGGACGCCAACATTCCTCCTGTTTTCCGGGGGGGATGAAGTGGATCGGCTCATTGGCGAGTCCGACACGGAAACCCTCGACGAATTCATTTGCAACAACCTGCCTTCGTGATTCCCCCAGGATTTTGAATTATCGGACGAGTGGAAGGCCTGCACGGGCCCATGAGTTGATGCCACCGTCCAGATGAAGAATTGCCTTGAAACCCGCTCGCTCCATGAATCCATAGGTTTTATTGCTTCGATTGCCTGATCGGCAGTAGATGAAGTATGGCCTGTTTCTGTCGAGTCCCTTGATTCGGGTCCGGAAATCTCTCTTGTAGAAGTCGATATTTATCGCCCCTTCAATATGTCCGGCAGTGAATTCCGCCAGGGTCCTGACATCCAGAATGATCAGATCACTTGTTTGCCGGATGATTTTCTGAGCCTGTTCCGGGCTGAGATTGGAACCTGCTGGTGCAGAGGTGCAGCTCGTTACCAGGATGAGCAGCAAAAGGCCTGTGGCTATGGATGCACCTCTGATCTTTTTCATGACTTTGTCTTTTGGTTCAGAATTCCCGGTTCAATTTTTCCAGGATGTCTGCAAACATCTTTCGTTCCGTGTCCGAAAGCCCGACGGTGATGTCGCGGGTGAGTTGGTTGTGAAGTTCGTCATGTTCCTTGAACAAGACCTGTCCTTGATCCGTGAGTTCGACAAGAATTGATCTTCGGTCTGCTTTGTGAGGCTTGCGGCGGATCATGCCGCCTTTTTCCAGTCGGTCGGCGAGCACGGTGAGGGTGCCGGTGGTCACGCCCATGCGTTCTGCCAGCTCCTTCATGCGCAGTGCCTTATGTGTACCCAGTATTTCCAGAGCGTGTATTTGGGGAAGCGTCAGCCCTTTGTCACGGACGATGCAATGTTCCCAGGAAGCCAGTTTCTCGAAAAATTCGACGATAAGTTGTGTCAGTTTGTTGGTATCAGACATGGGTTCCTGCTAGGTTGCGACTATGAAGTCCAGATACAATGTATATAGGCCAAACGAGATGGTCATCACACCAACCGTACGCATGATGGCTGGTTCAATCCAGGACATTTGCAGCTTTCTTATCAGTGTCGTTACCTTATAGATGGCAAATATGACCCCGGCAAGGGCGACACCCGTGCCAAGCGCATAGCTGGCGAAAACCGACATCGCACTCAATGGATCGCCTGAATCCAGAGCGTAGGAGTACATGATGGCAACGGTCGGGCATGGGACGATCATATTGACGAATCCCAGTGTGGCAAGTCCCCATACGGTTGATCGCTTGCCGGAAAGGGGCGCGTGATGGTGGTCGTGGTCGTGGTCGTGGTCATGCGTCTCGGAGCCATGATGGTCATCATGTTCATGGGTGTGATGTTCGTGATCGTGTTTGGAGCCTTCGCTGTGTTCATGGTCGTGACTATGCAGCAGGTGAGGCCTCCATATGAGGATTATTCCGAGAATAATGACGATCCCGGCTGTCAGTATATCGGTGAAGTAGCGGATTGATTCCGGCAGGCTGGCCGAGACCGTGCCGAGGAAAAAACCGATTACCAGACAGCCGAGGGTGGTGCCGGATATGAAGGCTGCGGTGAGGCCGAAGACGTGTTTCCCGCTTTTGTCCCCAGCCACGAAGGGGGCGAGGACCACCCAGGAATGTCCGCAGGGATTGAGGCCGTGTATCAGGCCCAGAAATAAACTCGATTGCAGGGCCACGAGAAAAAGTGAATCCATATTGTTTGATCTCCTTATATCTTGAAAGTCAAAATAAACTAATCTCGTGTAGTTTGATAGTCAAGGTAAAAAGTTGGGGAAAAATTTACCTGGTTAAAGGTGTTTTTACTTTATGTGCAAAGGTAGTATTTCAATAATAACAGGGCATATGTTGACAAAAAATATCAATAATGCCAATGATTACACGTTACAATTTCATACGGATTTGGTAGACAACTGCGGATGTGTTCGGCTTTCTTAAAAAAATGTGGTAGGGAAGCAACGCTTTTGTTTTTCGGCAGTGTCTATATTTTCAATTCATTGCATTATTGCTGCTGGATACGGTTGCTGCATGGGCGAAGCGTGTTCTTGCTGTCGCGGGAATGTTAAATCCCCTGACAGGGCTTTTTTCAATGTCGCGTTTTCGGTATAGAATTCGTAGACATTTCTGGCATATGGGGTTCATCTGAGGGTAAGGTTGACTATGTTCAGATTCTTCATGAAGATCAGGGAAAGCCTGATTGCGAAGGTCATTGTTGCGACGGGCGGCATCATGCTCGTCAGCACACTGGTTCTCGTGTACCTGAGCATAACTTTCGTCAACACCCACGCCCTGACCGACCGGATCAAGACCGCCGACATGATGGGCAACATCATCAAGCTGGGCTTGCACAATGCCATGCTCCACAACTCGCGTGGGGAAATTGACCAGATCATCAAAAAAGTGGCTGAACTCCATGCCATCGCATCCATCCGTGTCTACAATAAAGAGGGTGAGATCAAGTTTTCCAACACCCCCACGGAAGAAGGCACGGTCATAGACACGAACCACCAGACGTGCCGGGTCTGTCACCAAACCGATCCGCCAAAGAAGACGCTCCCCCTTGAGGAGCGGACCAGAAATTTCTTTTCCCCTGAAGGTGAACATTTTTTCAGTGTCCTGACCCCCATTGGCAATCCGCCGGAATGTTCGGGCGGGCCGTGTCATTTCCATCCGGCAGACAAGGCCATTCTCGGCACTTTGGACCTTGTTTTCGCCTTTGACGACATTGCTGCCGATGTCCTTGATTATCAGAAACAACTGATCGCTTTGGGAACCATCTTTTTTATCATTACCTCCGGCGGCATCTTCCTCGGCCTGCGCCAGATCATAACCCGGCCCCTGTCTCTCCTGACTAAAAGCTCCGAAGATATCGCCAGCGGCAAGACATCCAGTGCGGTCATTCCCTTTTCCACTCGGCGCGATGAACTGGGCAAACTGGCCAGATCGCACGAGACCATGGTCAAGGCCCTTCATGCCAAGCAGGAGGCTTTGAACGAGAAAATGGAGGAGTACGGGCTTCTGTTCGATAACGTTCCCTGCATTGTCACTGTTCAGGACCTTGACTACAAGCTCTTGGAATATAACAAGGAAAGCCGTGACCGGTTGAGCCCTTTTCCCGGCGCGTATTGCTATCAGGCCTATAAGGGCATTGACGAGAAGTGTGAAGAATGTCCGGTCGAGAAGACCTTTGAAACAGGTGTACCCCATTGCAGTGAAGAAAGCAGGCGCAATCCCGATGGCACGTATTCGCACTGGATTGTTCACACTGCGCCCATAGTTGATAAAAACGGCACGGTGACCAAGGCCATGGAAATGTGCCTGGACATCACCGAGAGGAAGAATCTTGAGGAGAAACTCAAGGAATCCGAGAATAAATATCACACTATTTTCAACAATACGCCAAATTCCATCTTCATGCTGAACAGTGCGACCATGAGTATTCGGGATTGCAACTCAACCGCCTGCTTGGTTTACGGATATGAAGCGGATGAGCTGATAGGTCGGCCATTTTCATCGGTGATCCACCCGGATGAGGTCGAACGGGTCATTTCGCAGATGCGGGCTTTCACAGCCGTCAGTCAGGTGAAGAGCGTTCGCAAGGGCGGGGACCCGTTTTTTGTGGACATAATGCTGTCTGTTTCTTCATACTCGGATCAGGAGTACCTCCTTGTCAGCACCACTGATATCACCGAGCGGCTTGAGGCTGAGCAATTGCTCTTCCACGCAGGCAAGATGGCGACCCTCGGCGAGATGGCGACCGGAGTTGCCCATGAGCTAAACCAGCCCCTGACCGTTATCAAGTCGGCCAGCAATTACTTCATGAAAAAAGTCAATGCCAACGAGCCGATTCCTCAGGAGACTCTCGGTACCCTTGCCAAGGAAGTGGACAGCTATGTGGACCGGGCAACCAATATTATTACACATATGCGGGAGTTCGGCAGGAAGGTCGAACACACCGAACAGTTGGTGGATATCAATACGAGCGTGAACAGGTCGTTCACTTTGCTCAACAAGCAATTCCTGGCCCGGGGTATCCAGATGAACTGGGACCTGGCTGATAATCTGCCTCCTGTCATGGCAATCTCCGATCAATTGGAACAGGTGATTCTCAACCTGTTTGTCAATGCTCGCGATGCACTTGAAGAGAAGACATGGGACAATGATTCTGATACGCCACAGATAAGCGTCAGGACGGTTCGGAGAAGAAGGAATGTGGTTATCGAAGTCGATGATAACGGTGGCGGCATTCCCAAGAAGCTTATTCACAAGATATTCGAGCCGTTTTTCACCACCAAGAAGGTGGGCAAGGGGACTGGCCTCGGATTGTCCATCAGTTACAGTTTGATCAAGAACTTCGGCGGAACGATTCATGCCAAAAATAGTGAATCGGGAGCCCAGTTTACAATAAAACTACCAGTTGCGGAAAATTGAGATGAACGAAACAGTTTTGCTGGTTGATGATGAAGAGGGAATTCGCACGGTCTTGAGCGTTGCCATTACAGACGCCGGATACACTGTCGTGACCGCTGAGAACGGGGCGCAGGCCCTTGATATCCTCGAAAGCAGCAGTATTCCCCTGATTGTGACCGACATCAAGATGCCGGGTATGGACGGGCTTGAGTTGTTGCAGAGAATCAAGCGAGACTGGCCTGATTCCGAAGTGATAATGATCACCGGACACGGCGACGTTGCTTCGGCCATCAAGAGCCTCCGCCTGGGTGCCGCAGACTTTATCACCAAACCGTTTTACGACGATGCCCTTGAAGTTTCTCTCTTTCGTGCCCTTGAAAAAATAAATATCCGCGAACAGTTGCGGGAATACACGGAGAACCTCGAACACCTTGTCCTTGAAAAGAGCAAGGAGTTAGTCGAGGCCGAGCGCATGGCCGCCGTGGGACAGACCGTTGCCTCCATGTCTCATGCCATCAAAAACGTGGCTGGCGGTCTCGAAGGCGGCATGTTTGTTCTGGAAAAAGGGCTGGAACTGGAAAATCAGGAATATCTGCGTCAGGGTTGGGAGATGGTCCGCCGCGATGTCGAGCGTATCAAGGACCTTTCCATGGACCTTCTTGATTACGCCAAGCCTGTCTCCCTCAATCCCGTGGAGACCGATCCCAACGGGCCGGCCAGTCAGGTTTATAACCTCATGACATCCAAGGCTCAGGCCGGTGGAGTTGACCTGATTCTGGAACTTTCTGACGATCTTCCAACCATGCGGATGGACCCTGATGCGGTCCATCAATGTCTGACCAATCTCGTGTCAAACGGCATTGATGCCTGTCAGGATTTGCTTGAAGGCGACAAGAAGGTCTGGATCAGGACCATGGACGGCGGCGGCGTGTCTGTTCGATATGAAGTCACTGACAGCGGCAATGGTATTGCTCCGGAAATATTGACTAAAATTTTCAATTCTTTCTTCACCACCAAGGGCAGCCGGGGAACCGGCATCGGTCTGATGGCGACCAAGAAGCTCGTCAAGGAAATGGGCGGTGCGATCATGGCCAATTCCGGCTCAGGCAAGGGCGCAACCTTTACCATCACCATCCCCACCGCCCATCTGGTTACATAGGGGAAGGCCGTCCGACCATGACTCATCTTCCCATCCTCCTGGTAGACGACGAAGAAGGAATCCGCACGGTGCTGTCCATTTCCCTGATGGACATCGGATATCCCGTGGACGCTGTTCCCGATGTGGAGTCCGCCCTCAAGATATTCAAGGACAAACGGCACCCCATCGTGGTTACCGACATCAAGATGCCCGGCCAAAGCGGCATAGAGCTGCTTTGCAAGGTCAAGAGTTTTGCCCCGGAAACCGAGGTGATCATGATCTCCGGGCATGGAGACATGGATTTGGCTGTCCAGAGCCTCAAACATGATGCTTTTGATTTTATTACCAAACCCATCAACGGCGAGATGTTGTCATTTGCCTTGCAGCGAGCGGAAGAACGTATTTTCATGCGCCGTGAGCTGGATGCCCATACCCGCAATCTCGAAGAACTGGTGGAGAAAAAAAGCGCAGAGCTGGTGGAGATAGAGCGGCGCGTTGCCACCAGCCAGATTTTTGATGGGCTGACCTCGAACCTGGACGCTTTCACCTCGAATTTTGACAGTTTGTCCATGTTCAACCAGATGCCGTTGTTTGTCTCCATCCATAACCGCGACATGAAAGTGGTTTCCGTCAACGAGCATTACAAGGCCCGGCTCGGCGACCTGACCGGCAAGCAGAGCTGGTCCATGTATGACGATCTCAAGGAGACTGATCGTGACTGTCCTGTTTCCCGAACTCTGACCGATGGCGCGGTTGATCGGGTCAATCATGTGGTCCTTTGCAAGAACGGCAACCGGCATCCGGTTCTCGTCAATACGGTGCCGATTCTGTCCGGTGACAATGGCGTGGAGATGGTACTTGAAATAATGGTCGATCTCAATGAGGCGGATCAGCTTCGTGAAGAACTCAGGACCACCCAGCACAGATATCAACAGCTTTTCGACCAGTCCCCCTGCTATATTTCAGTGCAGGACAAGGATTTTCTGGTCCACTCATCAAATGCTCAGTACAAGAAGAGTTTCGGCGATTTCGAGGGCAGCCCGTGCTTTGAGAAACTCATGCATCGCAAGTCCCCATGCCGGGACTGTCCGCTGAAAAAGACTTTTGACGACGGCGAAACCCACCAGCTTGAAACCGTTGTCACCAATTGCAAGGGAGAGTCGGTCAACATCCTTATCTGGAGCGCGCCAATCCGTGACGCTGGCGGGAATATTACCCAGGCCATCGAGATGATGACCGACATCACGCAGATCAGGAGACTTCAGGATCGCCTGACATCGCTGGGACTTTTGCTCGGCTCCACCGCCCACGGCATCAAGGGGTTGCTCACCGGCATTGACGGGGCCATCTACCGCCTTGGTTCAGGGCTGGAAAAGAAGGATTTAGACAAGATTGAAGATGGCTATACAGACCTGCAATTCCTGACGGATCGCGTCAAGAAAACCGTACTCGACATCTTGTATTACGCCAAGAAGCGCGACCTCAACTGGAAGGTCGTGGACGCGGGCCGGTTCACCACCGATCTTTACACGGCATTTGTGGTCAAGGGGCAGATGAAAAATGTTATTCTCGATCTTGATATGGCCGCCAGTCTCGGCTCCTTCAAGGTGGATGGGTCAATTCTCGCCTCGGCCCTTGGCAATATCATTGAAAACGGTATTGACGCGAGTTCCGGCAGCGAGTCGGAAGCGGGCAGGGTGACGCTCAAGGTGTATGGCGATCAGGGGCAGATAGCCTTTCAGATCAGCGATGAGGGTGTGGGCATGGACCGCGAGACGCAGGAAAAACTTTTCACTTTGTTCTTTTCGTCAAAGGGCAGCAGCGGGACCGGGCTTGGGTTGTTTGTGGCAAATGAGATTGTCGGGCAACATGGCGGGTCGATTTCCGTCGAGTCGGAGCTTGGGAAAGGGTCTACTTTTACCGTGTGTATTCCGCGGGAGCTGAGCGTTGGCGTGTAAGAGCGGGGATGGCCGCCCTTGGCGGAGATGAAAAATGATGATTTTAGAGCCGCTGTGCGAACCTGCGGTTCACATAATGCTCCTTTCCCTCTTTCTCCAAAGGGGCTGTTCACCCCAAACAACCAGCTAGCTGATTATATAACTTGTTGGAAAGGCATCCTTTAAACTTTCCAGCACACTTTCCGCCTTGTCGCGGTTCAAAAAGCTACCGGCCTGAACAATATGAAGTATCCGGCCATCACGGGTTATGGTCGTGATATTGGCATCATCAAAACCTTGTTCGACAAGCCGCCTGAGAGCCCTTTCGGCATTGCTCCGATCACCGAATGCACCAACCCGGACATGGTAGAATTTCATAGCCCCGGAAGCCTTGGAAGTGGTCCGAGTCACCGGCCTTGAACCAACAGCCGTGATTCTGACCCTGACCACACCCTTTTCCACAGTGCCGAGTTCCTTTGCCGCGCCGTAAGACAAATCAAGAATCCGACCGCGTACAAACGGCCCACGATCATTGACCACCAGAACCACGCTTCTATTGTTCTCCAGGTTGGTCACCCGCACCTGAGTGCCCAGGGGAAGAGTTTTGTGGGCGGCAGAAACACCATACATATTGTATATATACCCATTGGCAGTCTTCTTGCCGTGAAAATCCTTTCCATACCACGAGGCATTGCCCACCTCGTCATATCCGGCAGCGGTCTTGAGGGGATAATATGTCCTGCCCATAACCGTATACGGTCTGGTTTTCTGGTCATACGTCTTTGGAAGAGAGGAAGTTCTCTTGCTGGGCGGCATGGAGTAGACATGTTGTGGAAACGGGTTGAGCGAACCGCAACCGGTCATGACCATGACAGCCAGCCCCGCAAGCAACACCATGAAGTGACGCATGATTCCCTCCATTAAAGATCAGTCCCGAAAAGACCGGAACCCTACTTTTTCTTGACATTGTCTAGAAAAACTTAGTGGAAGTCAGCGTAAAAGGCAACATCAAACGGATATACAGGGACTTG
>JAFLJW010000395.1 GCA_022712815.1 Pseudodesulfovibrio sp.
CTCCCAAAAACCAATTTCTCATCTACCCGATATCATTTGTATATCCCACAAAAAAAGGCTTAGAAGGAAAACCTTCTAAGCCTTTAATATCATTGGTGGAGCTGGAGGGAATCGAACCCACGACCTCTTGAATGCCATTCCAGCGCTCTCCCAACTGAGCTACAGCCCCACGTAGTTGGGTGTGCCAATCTGCAAGAAGGGCGGGTGGTTGTCAATAGAAAAAGTGCCAGTAGAAACGAAGCTCTACTCATTTGATACCGCCCCGGCCACACATGATACTTTAAACAACTTTCCGACACCTAACACCAAAAGAGCCAGAGTCGTAGGGGGAGATGCCATCGCAACTACAATCGGAACATCTGGAGATCAAATCTTTGCCTCTGTTTCGGGTTCCTTGGTAAAATCATTCTCGATTTATTCTCGACTCGAATGTTTTGTGGCAGGAGTGTTGTTCCGTTGGTATCACGGCCTGAAATTAACGCCCCCCCTCTCAGGCAGGTGAATTGGGAGATAGTTCAAGCGTAACCATGTATATTAGTAAAGAGTTTTCATTTATTGGTATATTGCTATCACGTAACACAGGCAGGAGATCTCACATCCAGCAAAAAAGCTACACGGGGAGGCTGAGATTTTGATAAAAAAGTTTATTTTTAAATAAAAATATTATTTAACTATAAGAATCAGCTGGTTCTTCATATAAATAACATCAGGCAAGCAGTTGAAAACTATTCCGGAGAAAGTTTTTTATCCACACATGGTTGTTGATAACTTTACTCAATGCCTGAAAACAGTCATTTTTAACCCACCACAGATACCCTTGTCCCTCAACGCCTTGCTATTCAATTCACCAGGTTATCCACATTGTAACTCCGTGTGTTTATATCCTTTTATACTATTGACCGGGGGCTGATTCGTACGTATACAATAGAGTAGCGAATACAAACAGCTCCAAACAGCTGGATGCCAACATACTTTTGTAGGAGGAAGTCATGGCAGAAAATGAAACCACCCAAGAATTGACAAGTTTCCCCGTCTCTCTTCCCGGAGTCGGCCAGACCATCACCCACCAGATTTCGGCAGACATGCTGGTCTCTTTTAATTTTGATGTAGCTGATGCAGTCTTTACCGGAAACGGAAATGACCTCATCATCAACGTCGAGGGTGGCGGCACCATAATATTTGAAGACTACCGACTGCTTGCTCAGGAGGAATCTCTGCCCACGTTTGAGCTTATGAATGGCGAGCAGGTGGCAGGCGATGTATATCTCTTCGCATTCACTGAGACAGACGGTGACTCTGACGAGATCGAAACCGCAGCCGGCGCCACTGCTGGTGGTTCCGGTGCCGGTGATTATAACGATGATTCCGGCGACCTGTTTGAAGGTGGCACGGCCCTCGGCGGCCAGTCCGATTCTTCCCGTGGCGGCGGTGAATCCGGTGCCAGTACGACATTTGGTAATTTTGCGTTCTCAACAGCCGGTAATCTCACTCCTCCTACATCCACCGGCTCTCTTGATTTGACCATGAATGAAGATGGCACCATCAACATAGATAATTCCCAGATCACTGCGCTGTTCAGCAATAGTGACGGCGGCTCCCTGACAGTTGCCAGCCTCACGGCCACCAATGGTGCTGTCGTTTATAATGGCGACGGGACCTGGACCTTCACGCCCAATGCAGATTTCAACGGCGACGTAGACCTCTCCTACACGGTCTTTGACGGCGCCTTTACCGCAACCGGTACCGGCACCATCGACGTCCTGCCTGTCAACGATGCCGCCACTTTCAGCGGCGAGGACACTGGTGCTGCAACTGAGGACCTTAGCGTTATTGATGACGAAATTTCCACTTCCGGTACTCTGGGCATCGCAGATATAGACGCCGAAGCCGAAGCTTATTCCCAGCCCGATTCCATTGAAGGAGTGTATGGCACCTTCACCATCGGCACCGATGGTGACTGGACATACGTGGCCGATAACACCCAGGCCGATGTTCAGGGATTGCCCGCTGGCGCGACTCTGGAAGAGACCTTCACCGTCAAGAGCGTTGACGGCACTGAACACGATGTAACCATTACCATCAACGGCACCGAAGATGCTCCTACCATCTCCGGCGAAGCGTCCGGTGGATTGATTGAAGATGCTGCACTTTCCATCTCCGGAGACCTGACTACCACTGATGTTGACTCTGTCGATACTCCTGATTTCAACGAAGAAACTCTTGGTGGCACCTACGGTTCTCTTTCCATCACCGCAGGCGGCACCTGGACATATACACTTGATGCTCGCGGACAGGCATTGACCGATGGTCAGGCAGCCACCGAGACCTTTACTGTCACGGCTGAAACCGATGACGGCGAAACCGTCACTCAGGTTGTGACCATATCTCTCACCGGCACCAATGATGTCCCGACCTTCAGTGGCGCGGACACCGGTTCCGTTACTGAGGATTCCGCCCTGAATGCAGACCTCAATCTGGAAACCTCCGGTACTCTGGTTGTTTCCGATGCCGATGCAGGTGAATCCAGTTTCACGGCCGAAGATTTTGATGGCACCTACGGCAACTTGTCCTTCAATGCCGATGGCACATGGACTTACGTAGCCAGCAATACTCAGGATGCCGTGCAGGGTCTGCCCGCTGGCGGTACTCTGGAAGAAACTTTCACGGTTGAAAGCGTCGACGGCACAGAGCAGACCATAACCATCACCATCAACGGCACCGAAGACGCTCCGACCATTTCCGGCGAAACATCCGGTGCATTGATTGAAGATGCTGCACTTTCGGTTTCCGGCGATCTGACGACCGCTGATGTTGATTCTGTCGATACCCCTGATTTCAACGAAGAAACTCTTGGTGGCACCTACGGCTCTCTTTCCATCACCGCAGGCGGCACCTGGACATACACACTTGATGCTCGCGGACAGGCCCTGACCGATGGTCAGGCAGCCTCTGAGACATTCACTGTCACGGCTGAAACCGACGATGGCGAAACCGTCACTCAGGTCGTGACCATATCCCTTACCGGCACCGGCGATGTCCCGACCTTCAGTGGCTCGGACTCCGGCACAGTCACTGAGGATGTCACACTGAACGTGACAGGCGCACTTGAAACCTCAGGCACTCTGGTCGTTTCCGATGCCGATGCCGGTGAATCCATATTTGTGGAAGAAACCGTGCAGGGTACATACGGTTCCGTGACTATTACCGCGAATGGAGGCTGGACTTACACTGCCGACAATGAGCAGGATGTCATCCAGTCCATGAACGCTGACAGCGATTCTTTGACCGACACCATAACTGTCACCAGTGCTGACGGAACCACCCATGATATCGTCATCACCATCAATGGTACTGACGATGTTCCTGAAATCGGCGGCACAGATTCCGGCTCCGTAACCGAAGACCTGGATTTCGTAGGAGATGCCATTTCCACTGGCGGCACTTTGACCGTCGATGATGCCGATGCAGGCGAATCCAGCTTCAAGGCCGAAGACCTTGGGGGTACATATGGCAACCTGTCCATTGGCACCAATGGCGTATGGACATATGTGGCCGACAATACCCAGGCTGCCGTGCAGGGGCTGCCCGCTGGCGGTACTCTGGAAGAAATCTTCACGGTTGAAACCGCTGACGGCACAGAACAGACCATCACCATTACCATTAATGGCACCGAAGATGCCCCGACCATTTCCGGCGAAGCGTCCGGCGCACTCATCGAAGATGCGGCCCTTTCCATTTCCGGCGACCTGACGACCACTGATGTTGATTCTGTCGATACCCCTGATTTCAACGAAGAAACTTTTGGTGGCACCTACGGCTCTCTTTCCATTACCGCAGGCGGCACTTGGACATACACACTTGATGCTCGCGGACAGGCCCTGACCGATGGTCAGGCAGCCTCTGAGACATTCACTGTCACGGCTGAAACCGGCGATGGCGAAACCGTCACTCAGGTCGTGACCATATCCCTTACCGGCACCGACGATGTCCCGACCTTCAGTGGTGCGGACACTGGTTCCGTTACTGAGGATTCCGCCCTGAACGCAGACCTCAATCTGGAAACCTCCGGCACTCTGGTCGTTTCCGATGCCGATGCTGGTGAATCCAGCTTCACGGCCGAAGATTTTGATGGCACCTACGGCAACTTGTCCTTCAATGCCGATGGCACATGGGCTTACGTGGCCAGCAATACTCAGGATGCCGTGCAGGGTCTGCCCGCTGGCGGTACTCTGGAAGAAACTTTCACGGTTGAAAGCGTCGACGGCACGGAACAGACCATCACCATTACCATCAACGGCACCGAAGACGCTCCGACCATTTCCGGCGAAACGTCCGGCGCACTCATCGAAGATGCTGCACTTTCGGTTTCCGGCGATCTGACGACCACTGATGTTGACTCTGTCGATACCCCTGATTTCAACGAAGAAACTCTCGGTGGCACCTACGGTTCTCTTTCCATCACCGCAGGCGGCACCTGGACATATACACTTGATGCTCGCGGACAGGCCTTGACCGATGGTCAGGCAGCCTCTGAGACATTCACCGTCACGGCTGAAACCGACGATGGCGAAACCGTCACTCAGGTCGTGACCATATCCCTTACCGGCACCGGCGATGTCCCGACCTTCAGTGGTTCGGATTCCGGCACAGTCACTGAGGATGTCACACTGAACGCGGCAGGCGCACTTGAAACCTCCGGCACTCTGGTCGTTTCCGATGCCGATGCCGGTGAATCCATATTTGTGGAAGAAACCATCGGAGGCACCTACGGCTCCCTGTCCATCGGTGCCAACGGCGCATGGATATACACGGCCAGCAACACCCAGACCGCTGTGCAAGGTCTCGAATCTGACGATTCCCTGCCTGAAAGCTTCACGGTAACCTCAGCCGACGGCACAACTCATGTCATCGACATCACCATCAACGGCACCGAAGATGCTCCGACTATTTCCGGTCAGGCCACCGGCACCATTGGTGAAGACGACACCCCGACATATATCGGCGGCACACTGACAGCGACCGATCTTGACCTTGAGGATGTCCCGACCTTCGAGGATAACCAGAATTCTCCGCAGGCTGGAACGTATGGCGATCTGACCATTGATGCCAGCGGCAACTGGACTTACACCCTGAATGACAACGCCCAGACTCTGGGTGATGAAACAGTGACCGAAACCTTCTCGGTCACGGCTACTACAGATGATGGCGAGGCCGTGTCACAGGATATAGTCGTCACCGTCAATGGCGTTAACGATGCTCCTGAAAGCGGTGACTTTGAAGTCTTGGCCACCGAATACAGCCCGATAACCATTGATTTTGACCCGCAGGTCTCGGATGTGGAAGATGATGCCAGCGGTGATATCACCTCCGTCCGTGTTACCGGCCTGCCCGGCGGCGGCACCCTTTACTATGATGGAGAGGAAGTCACCCAGGCTCAGCTCGACGGCGACACTGAATGCTCCGATCTTGATGCTTTTACCTACGACGCCGACGATGTTGCCCATGGCGCACTGATTGGCTCCCGTACTGTCGAGGACAATGAAGCCGCCAACTGGGGTGAAGAACAGGCTGACGGCAGCTCGGAAGAGCGTCGTGGAGGGAAAGAGGGGTCAGCGCCGTGGAGAGCACGGGGGTCGCGTGATAAATA
>JAFLJW010000371.1 GCA_022712815.1 Pseudodesulfovibrio sp.
GAGACGGATCGTCACTCAAAAGAACTGCATTGCGCTTGAACCCTGGATCATAACTTCGACGTTTACCTTTAGTCATTTGCTTCTCCTCTAAAAGGCAGGATAGCGACTTAACCGGGTGTCCACAATTTTATAGCAGGATCATACTGCGGATCAGTATCGTAACGTCTGGCGGGGGTGCCTTCAGTATGCCAAAGACAATTATGGCCAATCTGATGTGGAGAGGTTCGAATCCGAGTATGTCCAGGGTTATTTAGAAAGCAAAATAGATAAAGGTGTTAGCCGCTCCACGTACAATAGCTATGTTAGCGCCATAAGAAAGTTTGAAGATGCTTTGAATCGTATGGGCAATGATCAAAAGTATGATTTTAAACCTGGAATCGAAACGGCCTCGGAACTTCGGAATGAGCTGAGGAAATTTGAGGGAAGTCGAGCCTATGAAGATCCGAGAGCTCTCATTGAAGCTGTGCCGGACGATCAGTACCAACTGGCAGCAAGGCTCCAGTATGAAGGTGGATGCCGTCGGGATGAATTGGCAACCGTAAGAAAAGCCAATCTTTGCGGCGATGGCCAGTTTGATGTGCGAGGGAAAGGCGGCAAGATCAGAAGAATTACAGTCTCTCAGAAAACATACGAGCAATTTACTCAAGTGCTTCAACACCAGGGGCAAATTCCGATGCATAAACAAAGCTACTACAACGGCTATTTGGATTCGCTGAAGAAAGCATCCGCAGAGACCGGCCAGAAGTATACAGGAAGCCACGGACTGAGATGGAACTATGCTCAAGATCGGATGAGGAGTTTTCAGAAAGAAGGGGGTTCATACGAGGGTGGCTTGATTTTCGTCTCGCGTGAAATGGGTCACGAAAGAGGCGAAATTACGGAACATTATCTTCGCTGATAACAGTAATAGATTCTCCTTGGGCTACTTCTAGATTTCATTAACAGCCTCCACAAATTGATTCGTTTGCTTTATCCCTCTATAGTCAGAGGGGAAGGAAATACACATAGAAAAAGTAAGGAGAAGGTATGAACAAGCCTGATAATAAACCTGTATGGAAGCTCAAACATCATCTTGTTCAGTTAATTAAACATGACTGGAAAGAGTTAGCTGTATATTTCGTTGCTGCTTCAACTCTCGCAGGGATCGTCTTTGTTACCATTGATGTACATGGATCAGACAATAGTGACCATTTCTTGTGGAAAGCCTTCACGGACATAGGGTCAGGCCATTTTGTTATCTACTTAGGAATGTTAGGTTATTGGTTAGGGTTGTTCGGATTGGCAGAGGTTGTCTTCGTTAAAAAAAAGAAATGGCTAAGTGCGCAGATGATTGATATAGTTGTTTTTTTGCTAACCCCCTCTATCGCATTTCTCGCAATGTCAATTCCAATTTCAGCAGCCGTCTTTTGTTGGTTGGGTAAAACCAAAATGATGTTTGAGGTGCCAATTCTTTTCTTTATGAATCTAATCTTATTAATTTGCGCACGGTATGTGTTGAAGTGCACTGAATTAATTGAAGAGTTCAGTAAGGTAAAACGAGGGCTAAGGGTGTGGGTTTTTCTGCTTTTGTTCGTTTGGGGTGGGGTGATTGTTTTGTGGGCATTTTATGAATATATGTAAGCATCGTGCCAGCTGATGTGAGAGGTATAGTGTTGTTATAAGAAATGCATATAACTGTTCACACAGCCTCCGTCCTACGTCTTACTCCATTCCTAGGCTACTAGCGGCCTATTCATAAGTGGAATATGCAACCGCTTGTTTAGCGCATAATCGAAGATCTGAAGGCCCGGAGGGGAGCATCCTGGCTAGAGGGTGGAAAAAATGGTAAGGTTGATACTGTACGAACTCAAATGTCTTTTGGAAATATGAAAGTCGAGAAAAGCTAATTTACCATCCAAGATAGTTAACAAGCCGCTGGTACTCGGCTTCGGCCTTGTTGTTAAAAAGGTTGATTTTTTTTACAGGAATATCTCCTGTTCTGAATTTGAGAGTTACCCAAAAGTCTATATTCTGCGCCTTCCAATTCATATCATTCAAGCTTGATAACGGAAATAATTCTCCATTTATCATCAATAGATCATTTTTGGCATCTGCTACGAGAGTGTCGTAAAGGATAGCTTTTGGGTTAATGTAAAAATCCGGATGGATTGCATTGGCGAGGAGTTTATTCCTAGAGGCATAGTACCGTTTTACATGAATCCATAAGGGTAATAGGCAAAGAAGCACTATTATCCCATCGATTATCCAAGCTATGGAAGAAATGATCATCAACCATTCGACTTTCAAGTAAAAAGCAAATGCAAAAACGGCCGTAATCCCAACAAAAACCTTGAGATTGAACAGCTGAGACTTCCAGGGACTCACTCCTAGAATTTTCTCAATTTCCTCTTTGGAATAGAGGGGGAGTTGGCTAATAGCTTTTTGCATTTGTTCTCTTTCCATTATTTTTTTAAAGATGGGTTGAAAAGCCAAATGTGGGGTGAAACCGAGCTCTAAGCATCACGGTAAAACGGGCTTAATGTAGAGTGTACTCTGTAGAATTATACTCATCAAGTCAAGCACAGTTGTGGGCACTGAAAAGGAGTTTTCATGCCTACAAAAAGTTTGGATAAGTATTCAGAGTCAGAGCAAAAAATTATGGCAGAGTTTGGACTCAGAGTCCGCATGTTGCGAGAAAAGGCAGGTTTGTCACAAGAGAAACTCGCGGAGTTGACTGATGTGCATAGAACATACATCAGTGGCGTAGAGCGGGGGCGACAAAATATATCTTTGCTTACTATGAAGAAGCTTGCACAGGCATTGTCTGTGGAGATGGAAGGGCTTGTTGTGGGGGCTCAAGAGCCTATTGGCTAAGGGTAACCCCATGCTTCCTCCTGGCCAGTTTGGATGCTTTTATGCAAAGATTGTTGGGAAACAGCGGTGAAGGCTGAGTAAAGTTCTGGAGCCAATTTGAGGGTTTATTATGGGACAAGCTCAACTGCTACTCTTTTCCCGAACTGCCAAAGTGTTTAGGCTGTCTTTCTAAGTGTCATTAATCTAATACTTATATAAACAAATCTCTCTTTACAGAGATTTGATATAGCTGTATTAAATATCTTATTTTTAGAAGTTTAAACAGTGTAAGGCGTTATGTCCGAAACGATTAATAGAGAAGCTCATGATAAGACAAAGGGTTTTAGGCTGCAAAAGCTTAGAGCTGTCCGATTGATTCTGTCTGCCGTTGAGCAATCTCAAATTGTTCATGTGTATTCTGCAATTGAATGTGTTGAAGATGTTTATGTTAAAAGTGATGGTTGTGAGAGAAGCGAGGAGTACATTGAAGAAGATAAGTATTATGCCGTTACGACAACCTTCACACTTAACTCTCAGCCAGTCATAAATACACTTGTCTCTTTTCTGGATGTTTGGATTGATAGGCGTTTCGATGACACTCTTACTTTTGGCTTTTACACAACGTCAGTTATTGGGAAAGAAAACGAAACAAAGACTATTAAAGAAGCCTGTATTAAATTGCCTTCAACTCCACTTCTTGAGTCGTTAAAGGATCAGGACTTTACAGACCCTACAGTTGTTGAAGCTGCTTCCGAATTAGTGAAGATTGAATACAAAAAACAATATTCTACTCCTGCGAACCCAAATCATATTCGTCAAATAGAGAAGTTCGATTCTGGCATGTGGATACGGTTCTTCTCAAGGATTGAATGGTTTTTAGGAGCTGAAGATTCTGATAAGATAAAATTAGATATTATAGAGTTAATTCAGTCATCTAAATATTATAAGCCCGGTTTAGAAGGCAGAGAAATGATTCTGATGCGTTGTCTGGTGGATACCTTTGATGAGAGGCAATCTGTAGATAATTTCTCTGGAAGGTTTGTTACCTCTGACACAGTCAAGCTCGCATATACAGAGGTGGCAGCTCAGGCTACTCCTTTGCAGGAAGACTGTGTTTGGGAACTGTGGGGCAAGACGGAGCCTGCCGATGAACGGGGGCTATTTGAAAAAATAGAAGAAATTTGTCCAGATTATTCAGGGAGGAATAAATCCCGTAAAGCGAAGATGGTTGCCAGGGCAGAACTTGAAGAGCAAAATTATTCCCATGACACATCTTTTTTATCGTTGCGCTATAGAGTGATGGAGTTTTGTGATCAGTATATTGATAAAAACTGTTCTCCTGATGGTGGCTCCTCCGAGATTGACATAAATGATTTTCTTGAAAAATTATCGAAAGAGACAGATGTCAAAGTCGAAGATCTATCAAAAGTATTCAAATATAAGTTTAATGATTCATCAATAATTGAAGCGATGATTGTAAAACTCTTTGACGATTGTTTTTTGGGGTTTGAGTAATGTCTTCTATTAGGGAAAATATCCTCAAAAAGCGAAGGTTGATGTTCAGTACAGACGTCGACTATTATTATTTGACCTACAATACACTTCTTGTTTTGGATTCATTTAAGAAATATGGCGAGAAATACTTATGCGATATTCGAAAATTACCATTTATTGCAGATCTTATATCACGACATGAGGTTTTTGAATCCCTTAGGCGTTGTAGAGAGGGACACACAATTTCATCTACCGAAGTAAATATCCTATCTCGGTCATATTCTAGGTGCTTGGTCCTTAGGTCCGAAGCAGCTAAAGTAGCGTTTGCGTTGGAACGGAAGAAGCTATTGAGTCTCCGTGGATATGGGAAAAGTGTTCGTATTGATGCTTCATTGGTTGCATCTTCAGATCTTAAAGATTTTCTTTCTCAAGATATTTGGAAAAATGAAAAACAACGAATGGATGAATTAAAAGCGTTAGTTCCTCGGTTGTCTTCAATTAAATTTGAATCCTTAATCGAGTCTGTTTATAAAGACTGTGGAGTAACGACATGGGATTTCTAGCTATAAGACAGCTAAAATACACTGGTGATAATTATAGTTTTGAGTCGCCATATTTTGATGATGGTCTTGTCCTCATTGAAGGGGATAACGGTAGTGGAAAAACAACATTTTGTGACTTACTCTATTACGCTCTTGGTGGTGATGTTTCGCAGTTTAGAAAGGACACACCGAAGAAGCATGTAGAGATTGCTGCTGATCTAAATAATTTTGTCGAGTTATGTATCGAGATAAATGGCAAGGTCTATTGGCTTAGTCGGAATTTTGGTGAAAACGCTATATCTGTCTTCGAGGATGCTGGTCCGCAACTTTACCCGATAGATAGACATGGTGATGAACCAATCTTTTCTGACTTTATTTTGGGAAAACTTGGTATAGGTGTCGTTGATATTTATCAAGGTGCAAAGACATTTAAATCGAATCTATATGATATGTTCAGGCTTATTTATTACAATCAGAATCCTGACCCCAAAACAGTCCTAAAACAATCTGACCGAGATGGATATTTCTACGACACTCTGGAAATGAAAAAGTCAATTTTTCAGATTTTGGTAGGAGAAGTTTTTAGTGAATATTATAAAACCGTTGGCTTACAGAAGCGTGCTGAAGCGAGTAAGGCAGCATCTAAAATTTTACTGGATGAGCAACTCGAAACAGCTAAAATATTAGCAAAAGGGGATGACCAGAACCTCGAAGTTCTAAGAAGTAAGCTGGATGAGTATGATGAGCAAATTGAAAAGCTAGCAGTGAAACGGAAAGATCTCAGACGAATTAGGACCAGCACAGGTCCCCTTGAAAATTTAGAAATTTTTAAATCGGAACTTGTAGAGCAAGAGATTTTATCCATAGAATTGCAACAGCAAAAAACGAAACATATATCTGAGCTATATATGCTTAGTGAGGTTCGTTCTCGTGCAATTGAGGAAATGCAACGCATCAATAAGATAATTTTTTCTCATGAAAGGTTGAATTTGTTTTCTCCCGATACGTGCCCATATTGTCTTCATTCAGTTGTGCGTGAGGAAGGTCATTGTGTGTGTGGAGGGGTTGTAGAAGAAAGTGCATATGAACGTTTTTTTACGATAAAGAAGAGTATTTGACGATCTTAAAAAGACGAAAAAAATCTCTTTCGACAATAGACTTTGCTTACCAAGAAATGAAGAAAGAGGTGGAGACAGTTAGTGGGTTGATTCTAAAAACTGATGAGTCGTGTAGGAAGATTAAAGCAGAATTGAAAACGCTAATAGAGTCGATTGACGGTGGCGTTGATGTTGAAGAAATTGATAAGATCGAAGATGTTATATATAAAGTAAAAGACGAAAAGGAAGTCATAGAGCGCAGGATTGTTATTGAAGACAAAATTGACGCTCTTCAAAAAACATTTAATACAAAAAATACAGAGTTGCGTCTTATGCGCAACAAAGTAAGAGCTCTTGAATCCTCTCTTGAAGAGGACATGTATGAAAAAGTTGGCTCTTTTAGCCAGATATATAACGATTTTATGAGAAGAACTATGCAAGGGTGCAGAGATGCACGTATTTCCCTTGATGACTATATGCCTGTCATTAACAATGGCGAGTATATTGAAGCGAGTGCATATGTTTATGTTAAGTTCTTATATTATTTGACGTTACTTGAGATGTCCTTGCAGCGACTGGAAATCCCCTTTCCAAGATTTTTGCTTGTTGATACTCCTGATACTGCAGGAATTGATAACAATAAATATATTCCTCTTCTTTCTGAAATGAAAAATCTAGAATTCAAACAGGGTGGACAAGTCATTCTTACCACTGGCCTCAATACATATCCGAGTGAACTGTCTAAATGCGTTTGTCTGTCACTCAATAAGGAAAATGGTGATTTCCTTTTGAAGGCAAATAAGTAACTTGTTGTCTGGGGGGGGGGCTTGTGATTATGAACCGTCGTTTCCTTCCTCTTGGCTTCCTCATAAGTGCCTTGAGGTGGAGAGTCTACGGGGCTGACAGTTGGAGTGCAGACTCATATAAGCCCGGTACATAAATTGGGGGCAGGTCATTTTGTCATCGCAATCTGCGATTGTTCTAGAGGGTGTTCGCAATCATTGGCTTTGGGTGAGAGGTAATGGTGTAAAAGCGATTAAATCCCATTGCGACTATATTGGTCAAGATCAGCGTCAAGAGACCAAATGAATACATCGTGCCCTTGGTTTTGTCTGCACACTTTTTCCCATTCTTTTATGATGGTTAGATCTCCAAAGCTAGTACCTTCTGGTTTTGTGGGTGCTTTGTTGGTAGCTGCACAAGCGATGAATTCAGGTAGCCATTCTTGTATGGCGGAGGCTGAGGGGAAAGAGGTTGGCTGCCAAGGAGCATTGCCAGCAAAAGCCTCTGTAACTTGGTTAACGAATTCAATAGCACAATTGCGCCTTTGCCGCCCATCCCCATTTTGAGCTATATGATTTCCTGTTTCGAGGATTGTAGCCATTGGAAGCAATAGTTTTGTTTCGAGTTCTACGTACTCTTTGAGTTCTGTTAGTATCTCATCTCTGTTGTCACTCATTCTGGGAACGCCTAAAATGATAACAAAGATAGAGGTGTCAATGAGGCAGATACTCATTTTTCTTCCTTTGAACTGAGATTTGAAATCCAATCTAGAGCTTTTTGTTTTCTTTCTTCAGCGGGGGTAGAGTCCTTAGCAAAACGTTCGATTATTCGTGCCGTTGAGAGTTGGCCTAATGGGCCTTGGGCTACTAATGAAGAATAGTCAGCAATATCTTGAAGCTGGACTAAACGACTATCCCCACCATCGTTATCTCTATAGCAAAACACAACATTTCCTAGTGCCGAATCTGGAACTGCGTCCATTAATGCAGGGTTGTGGGTTGATAATAGCAAACGCAAATTTCGGTTCTCGGCAATTTGTTGCATTTCCCTCATGAGGTGTTTAGCTCTGCTCGGATGGACCCCATTATCCACTTCTTCAATGACAACAAGTGAGCCTTCGGGAGCAGATAATAATGCCGCTGCGATGGCAAGAACTCTCAATGTCCCATCAGAAAGGATTGTCGCATCCCACTTGCGGGACTTGTCACCAAAACTTTCTTCAAGTTCAAGCATGACTTTTCCTTTATCACTTTCATAGAATGTGATGTCGCTTATATCTTGCTCTGGCAGGCTCCGTATCAAGGAGAGGAGTGAGTTCCTCTTTATCTTTTCTTGGCAAAGATTGAAAATTACTCCCGAAAGATTTCGAGCATCTCCACGGAGTTTTTTCTCTGTTTTAAACTCTGAGTTGCGCATTAAACTCGGAATGGGATCTAAGAAAAGGATATTCTTCAGTAACTCTTGGCAGCTTTTAGCTATTTCTGGAATGAGTCTTTTGGATTCTGTATTTTGAGCAAATGTTGCAGGGCTATCGAGCTGAGTGAATACTGCCATTTGATCAGTGCATGTGATCCGAGGTTTGTTTCCGCCTCGTTTGAAGTTGTTGTAACAAACAGTCAAATCACTACTTGGAAGAGTTGCTTTTTCCTCAACCCAATATAGATTTGCTTCTCGAGTAAGATGGTATAGGTATTCATCAGAAATATGTAATTCGCCTTCAACGATTTCAAAGGTGATACCAAGTAAAACTGGAGAGGCTAGGGAGGTCTCTTTCCCCATAATGCTGGTGTTGGTCTTTGCATTTGCAACGCACTCTATGCGGAATGAGTTTGTTCCATTGTGGCCAATTTCTTCAATGCGGCCACGAAATATTGCGTCAGAATCTTGCATATGATACCGAATATTCGTAAGTTTTTGTCCTTGTGCGAGCCAACTTAATAGGTGTAAGGCCTCAAGAACATTACTTTTACCAGACGCATTAGCTCCAATTAATAAGGTCAGAGAAGAGAGTGGAAGTTTAGCTGTTTTATAGCTTTTGAAATCGTGTAATATAATGCTAGTTAGCATGAGATTCTCCTAAGGAGTTTTTTACATATCAGTCTTATGCTGTGGTCGCTATCCCGTCAAATTTTGGAGCAATGAATCCTCTTTTCGGTTAACTATTCTAATAATTCTTTGACTTGAGAGTCACTGAATTTGTTGCCGTCGTATACATAATATAGGTATCCATAAATGGCTGTGTTTTTGTAGCTTTTTACTGGTTTGATATCGCTGTATGGTTCAAGACATTTGATGATTCGATCAGCATATCGCACTGCGTGTGTTGTGGATTCATCAATTGCTGCAAAGCCATGTTTGGTAACAGCATCAACAGCATCATAAACATTATCTTTTTCTCTAAATATCTTCACGGGCTTCCTGTCAGACTCTACTGGATTTACTAGTATAGTGGAGTTGCTTTAAGTTGTGATTGAAAGATTTTCAACTGATATCCCAACCTGGTAGCAACATTTTGGACTAGCTGAGTGAACCAAGAGGGTGCGGTGGGCGAGATATAAACACTTTCGATGAGCTCTAAAATATTGCATGGCATTTGAAGCCCCTCAAATTGTTGAGCGCCAAAGTTTGTAACTATTGCTCTGACTTCTCTTTCGTGCTCAAAGGATACACGTTTACTCCAAAATACAGCATTTAGAGCCGGGAGGTTTGCATTAAAATCAATGTATTTCACCCTCCCAATAAGAATGTTTAAGTTCTCTCCAAGAGCTTTGTACAGTCTGTCTTGAGTTGTTTTTATTGCTATAGCATTTGTGGTGTCTGTTGAATATAAATTCCACATCGCTTCGGATTCGCTGTGGTTTTCATGCCAACAGTTTATATATGTTACTTGGCGTGCTTTTTCGCAGTTGGTGTTCGTGATTGAAACCTGTTGGCGCGATTGAGTATCAATTTGCTCCGCAGTGAGAGTGCATTGGTGGCCTCCTGGTGGATATAGAGCTGCTTGCTTATAGGATGTAAACAGATGATTGTCCCATGTTTGGCGATGATCAATGGTTCCCCTTGCTCCTTCAAATGGATCTGCTAATTTGTCCACTCTAGAAAAAAATAATGATTGTGTATCAAGTATGGACAGGAATTTTGTAAAATCCATGTATCGCCAAAGGGTACTATGGCCTGTCGGAATTTCGTAAGGTCTAGGGGAGTAGGTTTCTCGTGCAGCTAGCTCTGTCAGATGAATAGTGCAATTGTCACAGACATACAAAGGTTCGCCATTACTCCTGTATCCGGAATTGCATGCATCGCCTTGAATGAAGTTGTAGTTGCATAGGCGGCATGAATCCCAGTGAAAATATCTGAGTTTTTTTAACTCATCAGTGTACCTATATGTCATTGTTTTCATTCAGTATCTCTTAGGAGGTTTCGTGGATGTTTTGAAAGGAGCATTTATCCTCCCCCCTGCCAATATAGCTGGAGATGGTTCAACCTTAAATGTGTTTAAGTTGTTCAATTTGATGACAATATTAGATATCGCCAGTTCTTGAGCATCTTTGGGGGAATGAACTTAATCATGGTCGATGGTCTTAATTTCCATTTCATGTCCACCTTTTGCATCTCTTCATATTATAGTGAAAAGCGGTCCGCAAGCGGGTTTCCTGAATTCGGTGAATTGATTCTAATGGGTTTAACTACTTTGACGGGTCATCTTGGTTGCGAACAGAGTGATAAGACCGCCGAGCATGATGTAGCCGACAACTACTTCTAGGGTTAACCAGACTTGGCCTGCAAGGTTGAGTGGCGTGACATCTCCGAAGCCTAGCGTGGTGAAAGTGACGATGCTGAAATAGTATGGGGTGAAGCCATTAACAATCATTTTATCGTTGAAACCCATCTTTGGATCTATAGAAATTAGAACGTTTTTTATTCCGTCTGGTAGCCATTCCCAGACTGGATAATCTGCGAAGAGTATACCGAATATTCCAGCTAAAAGAATTGATAGCAACGCCCATCGCCAAATAGATTGTCCGCAGTTGGAGGTGAGTTTCCAAAAGCGGTATTTCCAAATATAATTTTCTTTGGTCTCCTCAATATAGTTCAGGTCCATGACGTGTCTGATGAATCTCTGATTGTCCTTGCAGTCAGTGACATTAGTACTTTGGCATGTGGTTTTGTTGTCATATTTTATGGCACGGATATGAGCGTTCGTAAAATCTGTCCACCGAAGGGTTGCTCCACTTAGATTTGCTTTATAAAGATCTGCACTTTGAACTTTTGCACTTGAGAGATTTGCTCCAGACAAATTCGCCTCAGTAAGTATTCCTTTCAGGAGTTTTGCCCCAACAAGGTTCGCCCCGGAAAGGTCGGCTGACATGAGTTTTCCCTCACGAAGATTTGTTCCAGTAAGCGTTGCGTCTGTGAGGTTCGCCGCCCAGAGGTTCGCATTTGTGAGGGTTGTTTCTGTAAGATCTGCTTTTACGAGTTCTGCTTTGAAGAAATCCGCGTTCTCGAGGTCTGCCCCAATAAAATTAGTTTCCTTAAGGTTTGCACGGCGGAGGTTTATATTCTTAAGGACTTCTCCTTCAAGGTCTGCGCTGCTTAGATCAGGAATTATATCGGGGTTGTTCTCACGCCATTTATTCCAGCTATCGACGCCTTGGTCCAAGATTGCAAGATGTTCAAGGATGGGCATGGGGATTTCCTCTGGTTGAATTCTAATTTGGTCAATCAATTTATTAGCAGGATGCGGGACATATTATTTGCAGAAATACGTGAAAAGCATTCTCATCGTTTCTTCCCGGCCAACCTCGCAGCCAACCGATCAGATCTCAAGTGAGTATACCGCTTCAGCATCTGCAAGCCTTTATGTCCGGTAATCTCGGATATTTCCAAGCTGTCTAAGTCGGTGTTTTCAAACAACCTAGAGGTGGCTTCATGCCGTAAATCGTGAAACGTCAAGTCAATAATATCTGCCTTCTCTCTAGCCCGTCTCATTGCAATGGTTATCGCATTCTCGCTCATGCCAAAAACTGAGCCTGTAATCTGTCTGGGAATGTTTTGGAGGATGTCTATTGCAGCCGGAGAGAGTGGAACTGTTCTCTCTGACATGTTTTTGGTGTTTCCAAGGTAAACTGTGGGGCCATTCAGATCGACATTCGCCCAACTCAAATTTGCTATCTCAGCTCTTCTCATTGCGGTCTCAAGGGCAAATAGAACAACAGAGCGGAAATTGTCACCGCAGGCCTCAAGGAGCTTTTTCTCTTCACCCTCAAGGAGTCTTCTGGTTCTTCCGCCGGATAGTTTTGGCTTGCGTGCACGTTTCACAGGATTTGCGAGACTTTCCATACCCCAGTCAGTTGCTGCAACTTCAAAGAGGCGAGAGAGGATAGCTAAATCAAGGCGTATCGTGTTCGCGGACCTGCCTTCGCCTTCTCTTTCTAAGATGAAATCGGCGATATCTTTAATACGGATGGCGGCCAGAGAGCGTTTAGCGATAGACCTTTGTTGCAGAGCTTTAGCGCGTCTTGTTTCATTTGCAATCATTTTGAGGGTGGGGATGTACTCTATGACAAATCTATCAAGAGCTTCGTGCAGTGTCGTTTGCTCAGCTTCTTTGCGTGAGACAAAAACTCCACGGGTCATTTCAGACTCGATGTCGCGAACCCATTGCTCTGCATCAACTTTGATCTCAAAAGTTTTAGACTGAGTTGGGTAGCCTTTCTTGCGAATCCTTGCTTCCCACTGATGAGTGCCGCGTTTCCGTATGGTTGCCATGTCAGCTCCTTCTCTTGTTTTAGAGTGGAGCAGATTTGGAGCAAGAAATCCATTAAATAACAAAAAAAGGACCTAGCTTTATGCTAAGTCCTTGATTTTCCTGGAGCCAAGAATGAGAATTGAACTCACGACCTACTGATTACGAATCAGTTGCTCTACCAACTGAGCTATCTTGGCGAAACGGGAGCCGATTTTTAAACCGGGGAGTGGTGTGTGGTCAAGAGAAAAGAGTGCGGTGGTGAATTAGATATAAAGTATAAGCTGCTGGTATTTTGATTGCGTAGGGGATATACTCGTAACTTGGAAGTAATATGGAAATTGCAAATGTGGATTGAAGTGGTGTTGCCGTCCTTGGCTTGTACGAAACAGGGAGCCTGACTGTCGTGCGATTTGATGTGACCATAAGCAGAGCTAGCCTCATCGGTATGGTGGTTGTGTCGTGGCTTTCCATCCTGGTTCTTGGCGGGGCCTGGAT
>JAFLJW010000375.1 GCA_022712815.1 Pseudodesulfovibrio sp.
GCCCAGATACGTACTCGCGTAATGCAAAGGCAGAAAGCCACGTATGAGAAGGGCAGTATCGTCAAGTTCAGCTTTAATAATTCCATTTGCACGCCGGATTGCCTCTCGTTTACCCCCAAGGGTGTTGTGAAGGAATTTGAAGTTGGCGATAGGTTGAGCGTTGATTTTGACATGGCCCGGTTTGAAGTGGTGGAAATCAAGGATGACCATTGCCTTGCCGAAGTCATCAATTCCGGGGCGGTCGGTTCCAACAAGGCTGCCACGCTTCTTCGCGGTCTGGATTTGCCGCCGATCACTGAAAAGGACCGCAAGGCCTTTGCCATTGGTCTGGACATGGGGGTCAGGAATTTTGCCCTCTCCTTTGCCGGAAGCGGGAGTGACGTTGATCAGCTTCGGGACATTGTCGGCCCTGACAGTACCATTATTTCCAAGATTGAAAGCAGGAAGGCCCTGACCAATCTTGCCGAGATCATTGACGCCTCAGACGAATTGCTCATTGATCGGGGAGATTTGTCGCGTGAAATTCCTATTGAGAAGATACCTTTCATGCAGCGCAGGATTATTTCCATGGCAAAGTTGAAAGGAAAACCTATTTACGTTGCCACCAATTGTCTGGAGAGCATGTGCGTCAGCCGTGAACCCACCCGGGCGGAAGTCAACGACATCGTGAGTACATTGCTCATGGGCAGTGACGGTCTCGTTCTTGCCGCAGAAACGACCATCGGTCAGTATCCGGTGGAGGCCGTCCAGATGGTTCGCAAGCTGATTGATTTCACCGGCAAGTGGACCGAGAATACCTCATTGAGCGAAATACTGGAGATGTAGGAGGCATGGACAAACCGTTTACCCTTTGGCTCATGGGACCGACATCCAGTGGCAAGACAACCATTGCCGCCGCGCTGCATGCGCGGCTCAAACGGGAAGGGCTCTCTTGTTTTCACTTTGACGGTGATGAGGTGCGCGATTTTTTCGGTTCTGATTTTCCGTTTGATGCGGAGCATCGCCTGAGGGTTGTGGCAACGCTTGTTCATCTTGCCAACAAGGTCGTGGGTGAGGGAGGTCATTGTATTGTTTCCGCTCTCACGGCCAATGAGGATGCAAGAAGCTACATAGCCGAGCACCTCAAAGATGCTCGCATAGGCTATGTTCATTGCGATTTGAATGAATGTATAAAACGGGACCCTAAAGGGTTGTATAAAAAGGCGATTGACGGGGAGATAACAACCTTGGTTGGGTACAATACACCGTACATTCCACCAAATTCCATGTCTGTCGATATCGACACCCTGTCGTGCGATATCGATCAGGCCGTGGAAAAAATACTTACTACCCTCTATACTTTTTCATCTCAGCCTCAATAGGCGCAAGTGAGAACAATAATGGATATTCAGCACTGCCTCGACGAAATGCGTGAGAACCTCCCCAAGGACAGGTATATCCTGGCTTTTAACATGAATAATTTTCGGAGCATCAAAAGGTTGCTTCCTTTCGCGACAGAGGCGAAACGACAGGGACACTCCTTTTTGATACTAGCCACTTCAATGGAGGTGGATTGTGGCCCGCTGGAGCAATTTGGCCCAGTTTTTTCTATGAGCGAAAGCAAGCTGAAAGATTTGCGCGGTATTGATGTGGTCATCACTCAGGATTGGTGTCTAGCTGCATCGCTCGACACACAAGTCGTCAGCGTGCCACATGTCTTCCGGCCAAGGCCACCACATAATACCGACCCGGCAGCCTATGAACCATTCATGCAATTCCTGGCTGGCAGCGACTACCTTATCTTGAATCAGGCTAACCTGCACAATTTTGAGGGCAGGGATTTTGAGGATATTCTTTCACGCGTACCGTCATATCTTCACAGGCAGACTCGGACAGCAACCATCATCCCGGGAGGATATCCCCCAATTGATGTGTTGATGGAGTATGACAAGTTGCCGGAAAAGGCGGAGAAGCGTTCGATCCTCTTTGCTCCGGGTATGGGGGGGGCATCCACGCGAGAATCCTATGCCATGTGCCACGACATATTGAAAA
Organism: Pseudodesulfovibrio sp.; assembly: GCA_022712815.1. GTDB lineage: Bacteria > Desulfobacterota > Desulfovibrionia > Desulfovibrionales > Desulfovibrionaceae > Pseudodesulfovibrio. The sequence continues at coordinate 2,032 of JAFLJW010000375.1, forward strand.
TGCTGGTAAGAGAATTCAAGGACCGGGATATCATCTATAGCTGCTTTCCCCATGCACAGGAGCGGGTCAATGCGCGATATTTGAGGGAGCAGTTCTCCGAGCCCAATTTTCATTTCAACACGAGCATGACGAATCTCGACATGTATGCCGACTCAGCCATTGCGATTACGGATACCTCTCATACCGTTCAAACTTTCAGCTTTGCAACGTTGCGCCCAAGTATACAATGTGTCTTTTCAGGATACAGAAAACACCCTGTCCGCTGTGGTGCAAGTTGGCTTGTACACAATGTGGATCAGTTGCTTGAAACCATACATAATGCCCTCGACAACAGGGAAGACATGCAAGATGAAATAAAGCGCATTCGGGATGAGTATATTGTCAAACCGGGTCTAACAGCTCGCTATATTGTGGAGAATCTGGGCATCATAGCCCGAGGAGAAGCCTTGCCGGAATGGAAGGTTGTACGCAAAGTTGATACAAAACCTGTGGCCTGCACAGATGATCTCCTCACCCAGTTGGTTGAGAAAAAAACATACAAGTCGACACGAGAACACCGCCTGCTGCTGAATGAGGTGAGCGAGGCCCACCCGGAACTGGAGTACCAGAAAGAGATTAGCTTTCTTCTCTCAAGCCAGACAACCCTGAGTAGGCACAACAATTTCAATATCATATGCCTTTGCGTGAGGAAGGGGAAATTGCGTCTGCTTTCGTTGACGGAAATTTCATCCTTTTGGGCAGATGCAACCGGGGGCCAGTTCTTTTTGCGATGTTGCGAGACAGACTCCATTGATGATTTTGACATCCCGAAAGAGACTGTACGGCATCGCTTTCTTGGCTATGTTCAGGCTGCCGAAGACGATGCCACAAGAGCTTCACAGCAGGGGAAAACTCTTTTTTTGTCCATTGAGGACATTTTTGAAAAGCATGACGATTTTGTTGTCATTGTTGCAGTTCATGACTATGAAACTCGGATTAAAGCCGTCCTCGACATGTACTATGCCTCAAAGCAACGGGGCTGTATTTTTGAAGCCGATCACAATACGAATGCCAATATGATCTTGTTGGTCGTGTATGCTTTTGAGCCATCACTGAAAAGGTTCTCTACAATGGATGTCAGCGAATTTTACGCCGGTTCACCAGACAAGACCTACATGATCTGGGGTGGCGGCGGACGATATAGGCTCATGAAAGAGGCAGGTTCCCTGCCACGGAAGCAGACAATGATCGGTTTCATCGATAATAATTTGGCAGCCCACGGAACTGAAGTGGATGGACATACGGTCTACTCTTTAGATGAGGCCCTGGCCCTTAAACCGGATGTCGTTATTTTCGCCATGACGCATGAGTTCGTGACTCAGGTAGAGCGGCAACTGCAAGATCTTTTGGCACAGTGAGTATTATTTTCATAGGCTCTGGGTGATCATAACCCAAGAGGCTATGATTGAAGAAATTTTATCCAGTGAATTTGAAGTTGATGAAAGCTGTTTCAGGGGCAGGCGAAAGGGTAAGCGAAGACGTGGGATCGCAGGTAAGGTTCCTATTTTTGGAATTCTGAAAAGGGTGGCAAGCTACACACAAGTGATTCCTGACGCAAAAAAGCAAAACGTTGATCCCACCCTACTTTTATACGGTCACAAAAAACGCCGACCCATTCGAGTCGGCGTTGCATCATGCTTGATTGGTTCGGCTAGACAGCGATATCCGTAAACTGTGGACCTGCAAAAGCGGGAGCCGACTCATACGCGGCGGCAGCAGCTTCGGGTGTGGTCCTGGCCGGGTTGAAATCCGCTTCGAGCTGGGTGGCGAGGTTTTGAAGTTCGGCGACCTTGTCGAGTTCGACTTTAAGGGATTCTAAAATTTGTTCGGTGAGATCTGTTTCATCCTTGCCGTCAGCCGCGCCGGCCTGGACCGCGCGCATGAAGAAGCGGACGTTGATATCCTGAGTTGCGCTTGGTTCGCCGGCGTCCGGCACGGAATCCGAGGCAAAGAAAATTTCACTCTTGCCGTTATCGAAATAGTTGTTGAGTTCGCTGTTGACGCCAGAATTGAAGGTGGCGATGGCACTGTCTCCGGCGGCAAAGCCGAAGTTGCGGTCAATGAACTTCAAGGTGTTTAGCAGCCCATCACCCAGAGATTCCTCGCTGACACCAGAGGAAGTGGATTGGAGGATCATCCCGGCTGCGGCGGCAGCGGTTTCATCTCCGAATCTCTCTCGCAGCCAGTCCATGGTGGAACCAAGGGAATGACGAAGGGCGGTAACATCCTTGGGCTGGCCTTCGGTGTCGAGTTCCTCGCCCATGCGGCGGATGATTTCGTTGGCAAAGGTCGCGCCCAGAGATTCAGGGGCTTTTTCAGGGAGCTTGCCCTGCTGGGCTGGAGCCTTGGCAAGGGCTTCGGCAGCCGGGGTCTGTCCTAGCTTTGCGGAGTTGATATGCAGACTTGTTCCCAGCCGTAACCCAGATGAACCAAGGTTTTCACCCTGATTTTTCTGCGTCTGGAGCTTTTGCATGAAGCTGTGATTCATATGGCTTGCCTGGATGATCATACAAGTCTTATCGGCAAGCGGGTTATTCTCTTTATAGGTATAGGTGAGAAAAATTGCGAAACTCACCGGCACCATGAAAAAGGTTATCCGGGGTCAAAGCTAGAGCTTGATGAGAAATTCCTTCTGGTCAGGCTGCGGACCGGATAACCGGTCCGCTTTTATTTTTAAACTATTCAGGTTTTAGTCAACGACTTCAAAACCGATCTTGGTGATCGTTTCCTTGATGGTGTCAGTCGCAATGGGTGCGTCCTCGGCGTAGGCCACGTCCCCGGACAACAGGTCGATCTTCACATCCTTGGCTCCCAGACCTTCCATGGCCTCGGTCACGGACTTGGAGCAATGCTGGCAACTCATGCCTTTGACTTTTACGGTGGGCATATGGTTTCTCCTTGTTTGTTCTGGTCAGATATAGTGATGATACCGCCACCATTCACCTGACTCCATGATAATCAGATCAAGTCGGTGAAAAGCCGTATTTTCAGATTCTTCGTATCCGGCCTGTTTGATTTGAAAGCCTTGTGACCATTTAGTGTACCTTTGAATCAGGTAAACCTCTAGAGTTTACTTTTGTTTGCATTTGAATAATAGATAAAGGAGTAGCCATTCGGTTTTGTTTTGGAGGATGTATGAAGAAGTTTTTATTGAGCGCTTTGTGTTTTGTGTTTTTCCCCTTTCCCTGTGTGGCTGCTGCGCCAGTTGTCGGTTTTGTGACCGGGGCTGCCGGGTTGGGCGATCTGTCGTTCAGTGATATGGCGTATGGCGGTATTCGACGCGCCCAACAGGAATATAACTTCAAACTCATTGTGCTGGAACCCACGCAGACCGGCCAGAGTACCGAAGAGGATGTCTTGAATCTCGTCGGGCAGTCCGATGTTATTATTCTTCTGGGTGCTCAGCATGTCGAGTTTACCAAAGAAGCGGCCCGTATCAATCCGAACAAGAAATTCATTTTTTTTGAAGCCCCGGTCAAGGGTGTACATAATATTTCAAGCGTCATGTTTCAGCAGCAGGAAGGCTCTTTTCTGGCCGGAGCACTTGCTGGATATGTGACGAAAACCGGCAAGGTGGGCTTTATCGGTGGGACTCCCGTCCCGCCTGTTCAGGCTTTTGAGCGGGGATACCGCGCGGGCGTTCTCCATGCCCAGCCTGATGCTGAATTGCTTATCGATTATGTTTCTCCTTCCGGTGATTTTTCCGGTTTTGACAATCCGCAAAAAGGTCACGAATTGGCCATGGAACAGTATGGCAAGGGGGCGGACATCGTTTTTGCCGTGGCCGGGGTGACTGGGAACGGTGTTATCGAAGCTGCCCGCCGAACAGGTAACTATGCCATTGGCGTGGATTCGGATCAGGATTCACTGGCAAAAGGGTCTGTGCTGACCAGCATGATCAAGCGGCTGGACACAGCTTCGTACAATGAGTTGAGGAAGGTCATGGAGGGAAAATTTTCTCCTGGCGTAACCTACTACGGTCTGAAGGACGGGGGTGTCAGCCTGAGTGACATGAGATACACCCGGGATAAAATTCCGGCGGCGGTTCTGCAAAAAATAGAAGATATCAGAAAAAAGATAATCAGCGGAGAGATCACGGTGACAAGTCAGGAGCCTGACAAATAAAGTATTGTTCTTTTCTTTTTTGGAAAGATCGGCCCATATATAACCATGACCAATCGACTCAGACTGAAAATAACTTTTGGAACCGCCCTTATTTTGGGGTCGTTCCTGTTGGTGCTCGGGATGTATCTCATCAATTCCCAGGAGCGGCAGTTGGTGGAAAATCTGCGGGGCCATGGACATCGTATCGCCTCACTGGTCGCCCGTTCCAGTGCGGAATATATTCAGCGATTCAGTTTCTTCCTCATGGAAGGTCAGGCCTTATCCGTCGAGCAATCTCCAAACATCGCTTTTTGTGAAATATATGATATTCAAGGGACTTCACTTCTCCAGTCCGGGAATATCATCTCCAAAGACCACGAGGGAAAACGCAAAGCCCAGTATGGCGACAATATATTGATTGTCTCTCAGCCCATTTTGGCCGGGGAGAATTTGCTTGGTCGGGTCGAGATCGGCCTGAGACTGGACAGCATCGAGAAATCCATTCGGGAAAAAACGATCCATTTGATTCTGCTGTTCGCAGGTTTTTCGCTGTGCGTGATCGTGGTTGTCAGCATGTTTTTTCAAAAGGTAGTCATTGATCCGGTCCTGCATCTGGCAGAGGGAACACAACGGGTTGCACAACGGGATTTCGTGACCATCGACATGGGGAAGCGGTCCGACGAGATTGGGTTGCTGGCCAAGAATTTCAACCAGATGAGCCAGACCTTGCAAGAGCTGTATGCCGATCTTGAAGGGAAGGTGCATCTGCGGACGCAGGCTCTTGAGCAGGCCAATAAAGACCTTCAACTGGCGATTGGTCAGGCCAGACGGATGGCCCGAAAAGCCGCAGAAGGCACTCTGGCAAAGTCCCAGTTCCTGGCGGCCATGAGCCATGAGATACGGACCCCCATGAACGCGGTGCTCGGCATGGGCGAAGTGCTCAACGAATCCGATCTTGATGATGAGCAGCGGCAGTATGTGAACGTCCTGCTTGAGTCAGGCAACGCCTTACTCAACCTGATAGACGACATCCTTGACCTGACGAAGATTGAAGCTGGGGAAATCCTGTTTGAAAGTGTGACTTTTGACCTCGAAGATGTGGTGAACAAGTCGTTCAAGGTCACGGCCCATACCGGTCATCAAAAAGCCCTTGATCTCGACTACTGCATTTCTCCCGTAGTGCCGCGCCTCTTGTTTGGGGACCCTTGTCGGCTGCAACAGATTCTCATCAACCTGCTCGGTAACGCCATCAAGTTTACTGAAAACGGGTTTGTGTGTCTTGATATCACCTGTGATTCCGAGCCTTCTTGTGAGATGGACGACACGGCCATGGTCCGTTTTTGCGTGCGGGATAGCGGGGTCGGTGTTGCACCCGACAAGCTGCATGCGGTCTTTGACACCTTTACCCAGGCCGATGCCTCGACCACCCGCAAGCACGGCGGGACCGGACTTGGCCTTTCAATCTGTCACTCCCTGTGCGAGAAACTGGGCGGTAAAATCTGGATGGAAAGTCTGGTAGGGCAGGGGTGCTCGGTTATTTTCACATTGCCGTTCATTGTCCCTGAAACCGAAGCACCGTCCTCGTCCATTCTGGCGGGAAGATCCTTTTTGCTGATTGATGATCGGGATTATGCCGAGGTTGCCCTGGCCTCGCGCATGAAGCAGGCCGGAGCCTGTCTTGAGGTCGTTGCCGATCTTGAATCCGGAAAACGGGCAGTACAAGCCACAGGTGATGGTGCGGATAATTTTGCAGCGGTGATTGTCAGTGTTCCCGTGCATGGCAAAGACTGGGAAACAGTCTCCACGGCATTGACTGAATGCGGTGTTATGCAGGAAAAAATCATCGCGCTGATGACTGGCGGTACGAAGATGATTGCTGCCATGTCATATTTGGGTGGCGCCGTGACCCGGCCGGTCAGTGTGTCCGAGCTTGAAGCTGTGGTGGCGAAAATAGCCTCCGTGTCGGTTTCAAAGCAGGTGGATATCGCGGAAAGCGTTGTGCTCGACAGGGAGTCTCTTTCCATCCTGCTGGTTGAAGACAGCGACACCAACAGCATGTTGATCGAACTCTATCTTGAACACACACCACACAAGTTGATTCTTGCCGGGAACGGGGTGGAAGGACTCGTGCAATTCCAGTCGAAACCAGTTGATCTTGTTTTCATGGATATAGAGATGCCGGTGATGGACGGGTTCGAGTGCACCCGAAGAATCCGGGAATGGGAGCGGGCCAGCGGCAGCCAGCCTGTCCACATCGTTGCCCTGACAGCTCACGCACTCAGGGAAGTCCACGAGCAGGCCCTGTCCGCCGGGTGCAATACGCTTCTCACCAAGCCCATCTCCCGCAAGACTTTTCTGCAAAGCGTGACAACGGCCTGCTAGGAGAACCTGGTTGAAACCGCCTTTGGCGGAATTATCAGGTGACTTCGCCTCTGGCGGCCAAAGGGCAAGCCTTTTGGAATCCCAAACGATTTATCCGTTGAAAAATCGCAGTCTCAGGGCGTTTGAGACCACTGTTACCGAACTCATGGCCATGGCCGTACCCGCGATCATCGGGTTGAGTGTCGGGCCTCCGAAGATGTGCAGCACCCCGGCGGCCACCGGG
>JAFLJW010000379.1 GCA_022712815.1 Pseudodesulfovibrio sp.
CCGTGAATTTTTCGTAATTTCCTTTGGCCACGGCAGCCAAGGTCTTGGGAACCATGACGGCCACGGCCAGACCGTGAGGCACATGGAACAGAGTACCCAGAGCAAAAGCAAGGCCGTGTATGGATGCGGCCCCTTCTGTCAGGTTCATGGCGTACCCGCCCAGGAGGCTGCCGTAGGCCATGTAATATCTTGCTTCCCTGTCAGCTCCATTGGACACTGTCCGACGCAGGTAGTGCCAGATCTGACGGATGCCCTCAAGGGTAACGGCATCGGCAAGGGGATTCTCGGTAACGGTCAAAAAGCTTTCGAGGTTGTGCACAAATGCGTCGATGCCTGTTTCAGCGGTCATCTTGCGTGGCAGGCCCATGGTCAATTCCGGGTCCACCAGAGCGGCATCGGCCGCGATCAGGGGATCGACCACTCCGATCTTGGAATCGCCCTTGGTGGCGATGCAGATGATGGAGACTTCCGCACCTGTACCTGCGGTGGTGGGAATGACAATGCAGGGCAAGCCCTTGCGCGGAACATTGCCGATACCGGCGTACTCTTCGTATTTGTTGTCGTTTCCGGCGGCCATGGCTACTCCCTTGGCCACGTCCATGGCACTGCCGCCTCCGAGTCCGATGCACATGTTACAGCCGTTTTCCTTGAGAATCGACGCGGCTTTCAGGATGTCGGAAACCGGAGGTTCGGGAGTGACCTTCGGGAAGAGCACGTACTTGATGTCGGCATTGTCGAGAATGTCCGTGACCTGACCGAGTATGGGTGTCGAGGCGATGCCCGGGTCGCAAAGAAGCAGGATTTTTTCACCGCCCAACTTCTTTACGTATTCAGGAAGGGCAGCGATTGCCCCGAAACCGAAATTGACCATTGTTCTGCAATTGAAGCGAAAACTTCTTTCCATGAGATGATCCTTATTTTGGCGAACGGAAGTAGGTCAGTCCGTATACGTCGTTATCTGTTCTCGTAGGCCTTTTTCATGGCCGTCAATAAAGGCAATTCCACACCGGAGAGAAAGCGGACCATGGCGCCGCCAGCCGTGCATACGTAGTTGATATCATCGGGGTTGATGAATCGGGCCGCGGCGGAAACGGAGTCGCCGCCACCGACAACGGTATACGCCGAAGTTTTGCCCAGAGCCTTGAAAAGGCTCTCTGTTCCGTATGCAAACTCGCTGTTCTCGTACACTCCGGGAGGGCCGTTCACGAACACTGTTCCGGCATTCATGATGATGTCGGAGTAGAGCTGCGCCGTCTTGCGTCCGATGTCCGGATAGATGCCTTTGCCCGGCAGTTCCTCGACATCCATCTCGACGCGCCTGCCTTCCACATCGCAAGCGAGGTCCACGGGGACCATAATCTTTCCCTGGTAGTCCCGAAGATACGCCTTGGCGGGCTCAATGAAGACGTCGAGGGAACGATCGGCAATAAACTTGCGCATCGCATCTCCGACATCCAGCCCCTTGGCCATGAGCATGATGATTCCGGTAACCCCGCAAGTCAGGATGGAATCTGCCACCCCGGCTTTAAGCACCCTGAGCATCATGGAAAAGGCATCGGATATCTTCAGTCCACCCAGCAGGAAGACCGCCGGATGTGCTGGCTCTTCCATGAGCTTTTGCAGGGCCTCCACTTCGTCGAAGAGCAGGAATCCTGCTGCGGACGGCATGAGTTCCTGAAAGGCGACCATGGACGGGGCATTGCGATGGGCGGCGGCAAAGGCATCGTTGACGTATATGTCGAACAACGGAGCGAGAGTGCGCACCAGAAGGCAATTCAGCATTTCCTTTGGCTCAAGGCTCACCGCGCTTTCAAACGAGGAGACTTCTTCCGTGAGGTAGCGAACATTGCCGAGCAGAATTGCCTGCCCACTGCAAAGGCCATTAATGGCCTCTACCGCAGCGGGACCGGCGACATCATCAATATACCGGACTTCCTTTCCCAGGAGTTTGCTTAAAATACCAGCGTGCTCCTCAAGAGGGACAAGATCATTGTAGTTGAGCGTGTCCCCCTGATGGGCGAGGATGCCGAGCTTGGCTCCCTTTTCAAGGAGGTAGGAAAGTGTCGGCAGGCTCTTTACTATCCGGTTGTCATTGATGATTCGATGTGTTTCCGGGTCCAAGGGGGAATTGATGTCCACACGGACAAGCACCCGCTTGTCCGCGTAGTTCAATTCTTCCATCAGGGGCATGTGTAGCCTTTGGGGCATCGGATTAGCCTTCCATGTACTTTGGACTTTTCCACTTGCCCATGCCCAGATACTTGTTGGTCTGTTTTACACCCAATTCCGGGTCGGTTTGCATTTCCGTGGATGCACGAATCGCATCGATGGTTTCGGGGATGGTGACGGATTCCTGGGGAATGTTGATGGCAAACATGATGTCTTTTCCAGATTTGACAATGGTGTCCTTCCACAGGGCGATTTCGTACATGTCGGACCTGTAGTTGCCCAGGTCGCGAGCGTAGCGAAACATGGAAGCATTTCCCAGGAATCCTTCATCAATGCTGACCACGCGAATGCGGTCATGCTGACGGAAGAGTTTTTCTGCCTCTTGCGGGCTGATGTCTTTTTTGGGGGTGACTACCAGGGTAATGATGTGCCCATGGGTAACCGGAGTATGGACCAGGATGCCGGTGGCCTTTATGTGAGGCATGATGGTCATCAGATCAAGGCACTGGTGATTGGGGGCCTTGTCCACCTGTAAAGCGTTGGTCAACCCTCTGTGGTAATCTCCGGGATCAGCGATACGCCGGATGATGGTGATGGCGACTTTCTCCACACCCACGGCCTGATCAAGGCAGCTGATGGCGCGAATGAAACCGGTGGTGTTGCAGGAAGTCAGTTTGAGGAAATCCTTGCCAAGGCCCTTCACGTAATTCGCATATCCGTGGAAGAAAACATCTGCGACTTCGTTGGACTCGCCGCCTTGAAAAATGGCCTTTTTGTTCTTGGACTGATAGTAGGCCTTATTCTTGGCACCGACGCCAGCGACTGTTGCGTCGAGGATTATATCGCATTTATCGACCAGTTCTTCAAAGGAACCGGTAATCGGAATACCAGCGTCTTTGAAAAGTCCGTCGTTGGCCGGAATGGCGTTGTACAAATCATACGGCATGCCGCTTTCATACAGAGCACGAATGGTCAAGGTCGGGGCAACGTCGCAAACACCGACGAGTTTCATGTCTTCCTGTAGGGACACGCCATCGGCCAACCTTTGTCCGATGATGCCATATCCTACGATTCCTACATTAATCATTATATAACTCCTTATGTTTTGTGATACTTTTATTTGCTGTAGCGAGTGGGTAAGGCGCAACTGCCCCTGGTAATGATGTGCGGGTTCACTACCATTTGTTGGGTTTGCTTGGTCTTGATTGTCTGAAGAAGCAGATCCACCGCAGAGCAGCCGACTTCGCTTTTGTTGTGGCTGACAGATGTCAGGTTCATTCCTGGAAGAGATGCCATTTCGATGTTGTCAAATCCCACAACAGCAACGTCATCCGGCACCTTGTATCCGGCCTCAAGCAGGGCCACTATGACACCTATGGCCAGATAATCGCTGTGAGCCACGATTACAGAAGGAAGTTTTTTGCGCTTGATGAGTTCCTTGGCGAAAGTCATCCCGGATTCCTTGTAAAAGTCGCTCGCCACGCAGAGTGAATCCTTGTCAAAGTCAATTCCCAGTTTTTCAAAGGTATCCAGCGATCCGAGAAGCCGGTTGTAGCCAGTGGATACATTTTGCGGTCCGGCGATGACGCTGAATGAGGTGTGCCCGAGGGAAACCAGGTGCTCAGTCATGTCACAGCTTCCCTTGTAATTATCCACGCCGACAAAATTATAGGCCGGCCTGGAATGCGTTCCACGCAATTGGCGCAGGGCAAGAAGAAAGGGAACGTCCATGTCGAAAAGTTCTTCGATGCAAGGGTCATCCAGAAAGACCGAACTGAGAATAAGGCCGTCCACACCGTAGGAAAGCAAGTCCTGAATGCAGCGGCGCTCATCCTCTATGCCGCCTCGAACCGATGAAAGCAGCACGGAATATCCCAATTCCTTGGCTCGCTGCACAACCCCCTGCGCTAACTCCGAAAAAAACGGGTTCTTCAGGGATTCAATAGTCAAGCCAATTATATTACTGGCTTTTTTCTGGAGCATCCGGGCCGCAAAATTGGGCCTGTATTTCAGCTCCTTGCAGGCTGTGAGAATTTGCGTCCGTCGCTCCTTGCCCACACGCGGTGTCTCCGGGTTATTAAGCACCATGGAGACGGTTGTAGCGGAAACGCCGACTAAGGCTGCGATGTCCTTGATTGTTGGCGATTTTCTTTTCATATTACCCGACACCTAAGAGTTTTTGTTGAAGTTCATGATCTTTTTCCAGTTTTTCAGGGGACCCGTCATAGATTATTTCACCAATATCCATGACATAACAATGGTCCATGAAACTTATGAAATGCGGTGAGAATTGTTCCACGACGATAAGGGCCATACCGTACTCTTTCTTGATCTCCAAGACCATATTCATTACCTGGTCAGCTATCAAGGGAGCCAGACCTTCCGTAGGCTCATCCAGAAGAATGAGATCAGGGTTGCTCATCAGCGTCCGCCCTATGGTGAGCATCTGCTGCTCACCTCCACTCATCTCGCAACCCCATTTTCGCTCCATTTTCTTGAGTACGGGGAAATAGCGGTACACGTCGTCGAGAGTGATCTTCTTCCTGTCGGGAGAATCACTTGAACGGGATTCCGATTTTTCCCCCAGCAGGAGATTTTCCTTGATTGTCAGATTCGGAAAGATCCGTCTGTCTTCCGGAACCCAGCCGATTCCCATCTTGGCAATCTTGTAGGGAGGGAGGGTCGTTATATCCTGCCCTTTGTACTTGATCTCTCCCTGACATTGGGGAGAGGAAAAGCCCATGATTGACCTGAATGTGGTGCTCTTTCCCGCTCCATTGCGGCCAAAGAGACCGACCACTGTCCCTTCTTCGACATTCAGATTGATATCGAACAGGATCTGGGCATCGCCATAGAAGCTTGTGAGATTTTTTATTTCAAGTAACATATGCTTAACTCTTCAGGTAGACGGCTTGAACTTTTTTGTTGCGCTTAACTGCCTCGGGATCACCAAAAGCCAGAACGGCTCCTTGGTGCAACACCAGAATTTTTTCGGATATCTTGAAAACCACATCCATATCATGCTCGACGATAATCAGTGTCGTGGTTTTCCGGAGTTTTTCGATAAGATCCGTAATCCGGGAGCGTTCTCCTTTGGCGAGTCCACTCATGGGCTCGTCCAGCAGGAGCGTCTCGGGACGGTTTGAAAGAGCCATGCCGATATCCAGAATTTTTCTGTCACCGTGTGAAATGGCACCCACCGGGAAATCCTTTTTATCGAACAAGCCGATCTGCGAGAGTATCTCTTCGCTACGGACCCTGATTTCATCATTTTTCTTGAAGTTCTTGAAAAGGTTGGCACGGAGGCCCAACGCGCTCTGTACACCGATGCTGATATTCTCCAGGACGTTCATCTCCTCAAACAGACTGACCACCTGAAAGGATCGGGAGAGGCCGTGTTTAAGTGTCTCGTAAGGAGGTTTTCCTGTGATGTCAGCGCCCTTGTACATGACGGTCCCGCCATTGGGCTTGATCATGCCAGTCAACAGATTGAAGAAGGTTGTTTTTCCAGCGCCATTGGCACCAATGATGGAAACCAGCTCTCCTTCCTGAAAATCAACGCAGATGTCGTTGGTCACCAGGTTGGAGCCAAATGATTTTTTCAAATTCGAAACGGACAGAATTGCCATAATATCCTCTTCTCTTTCTTGATCTCGTAAGATTACTGTTCTTTTCGGTCGCACAATCCCATCAAGCCTCTGGGGCAGATCAAAATGATCAGGACGAAAAAGAGACCGTACGCCAGAAGCCAATGCTCCCAGAATGCACTAATGAGTTCTTTGCAGATAAGGAAAATGAGCGATCCCACGATGGGACCGTAAAAGCTCGCGGTGCCGCCACCCAAAAGGGTTGCGATGACTACGTCACCGGACTTCGTCCAATCGAAGATGTCTGCGAAGGCTGCACCTGCCAGGAAACAGTACAAGGCACCGGCCAATCCGGCAAAGAAGCCTGAAAGGGTGAAAACGAGGAACTTGTAGAACCCGGTGTTATAGCCAAGGTAAGTTGCCCGGATCGGATTCTGCCTGATGCTCTGGAGAGTCATGCCGAAGCTGGAATGCGCGATGACCCTGATGATGATGGCACAGGCGGCGAAGAAGCCGAAACACAGGTAATAGTAGGGTATGGAACCGCTGATATCCATGCCGAGAAAGGAGCTTCTGGCAATGCCAGTCAGGCCGGATTCACCGCCTGTTACTTCATCCCACCGCCAGCAGAGGCCAAATAGCACTTGGGAAAAGGCCACGGTCAGCATCGCAAAGTAGATGCCTTTCTTGTTGCGGATAACCCAGCCCACTGCTGCTGCGCCCAGCATTCCGGCGATGCCGCCGATAATGAGAGCACATTCTATTCCCATGCCAGGGGTCAGGTGCAGAAAGGTCAGGGCGGCTCCGAAAGTGCCCATGCCGTATAAGGCTCCGTGACCGAAAGAAGGCAGGGCCGTGTAGCCAAGACACAGGTTGAAGCTCAAAGTGAATATGAAGAAAAGCAACAATTCGGAGCCAAGGGAAATGAACTTTCCAAGAAACGGGTAAAAAGGATATAGGGCAAAGATCAGGAATATATAGAGGTACGGGTCCCTCGTGATGGATTTGATTTGCATGTGTTTTCCCTTCCCTATTCAAGGATGTTTTGCTTGCCGAGCAGGCCTCTGGGCCAGAAATAGACGACTACGGCCATGATGACGTATGGCATGATGTCCACGAACCGGGGAATGACCAAGGACATCAGTGAAGTCGTCAGGCCGATGATTAGTCCCCCAAGAATCGTTCCTCGTATGCTCCCCAGGCCACCGATGAGGACGACCAGAAAGGATGGCATGAGAAAAGCCGCTCCCATTCCAGGCTTGAGTGACCATATGGACGAAGCAAGCACTCCGGAGATGGCCGCGATCATCGTGCCGATGGTGAACACGATGGTACGAAGCATCGGCAGGTCGTGTCCCAGAGCCGAAACCATTTCGCTGTCGTACATTCCGGCCCGCACAATGGCGCCGAAACTGGTGTTGTTCAGTGCAAGCCATGTCCCGCCGAGGATTACTGTACAAAAACCTGCAACAAAAAGTCGGTAATATGGAATTATCATGTCGCCGATGAAAAGTACTCCCTGAGCGAATTCGGGCGGATTGATCGTTTTGGCTGCTGCCCCGAAAATCATATGCAGGACCTGCTCGACGGCCATGGCAAAACCCATGGTTATGACGAGGCCGAAAAGCGGGTCTTCTCCATAAATTCGGCGTACGAGAACGCGTTCAACGATGATACCTATGACACCCACTATCAGGGCGGCTCCGACCATTGCTGGCCAAAACCCCATGAGATCCTTGAGAACCCAGTACATATACGCACCGAGGGCAAATAAAATGCCATGAGCAAAGTTGAGGACCCCTGAGACACCTAGCACCAAGGAAAATCCTAGTGCGATGGTTGCATATATGAGACCGAGAATTATTCCATTGACGATCAGGCTGGCTACAAGAAACATGAACTCTCCCCCTGCGTGCTAAACGGGTGCCCGGCCCGTACAGTCGGGCACCCGCAGATAACCGTGTTTAATTGCTAATGCTTACGTTGATGGGGTTCTCTTCGCGAGTGCGAGCAACCTTGTTGGCATCGATCTCGTCGATCACTTCCCACATATCGGGTCCAGTGGCCTCGGGATTCGCCTTTATGAGATCTATCTGAGTAAGGACCTGATGATCCCAGGCTCTGACCTTGGTGGGGTACTTGCGCATGTTATCCTTGATCTCCAGACCTTCGATGGCCTTGATGACAGCAGTGACATCGTCGGCAGTTCCGGCCTTTTCGATTCCGGCAAGGAGGATTTTCATGGCCAGCCAACCTTCATAGGTACCATTGTCCAAAGGCATCGGGCATGGTGCATCGGGGTTATTCTTCTCCAGCATTTCGGCAAAGGCGCGAGTCTTGCTGTTCTCATTCCAGTACACTTCGACGTTGGCATATGCCTGACGCTGTTCCGGCTTGAGGGGCCACATGTCAACAAATTCCATGAGCGTGTACCAGACCTTCATCTTACTATAGATCTGATATTCTGCCAGCTGTTTCAGAAGTGCCACGTTATCGAAACCAGCCATGGTCACGACCAGAACATCGGCTCCGGATTCACGGACCTGTAGCAGCTGGGAACTGAAGTCTCTGGTTCCCAGGGGAACCTTGATCTCGCCTATTTCCTCGACACCGAACTCTGCAGCGGACTTTCTGGCCCATGCTGTTCCGGAATGGCCCCAGGAATAATCGTGGGTCAGGTAGAACCACTTTTTGCCAAGATTATTGGCTACATACTTTCCTCCACCGCGTACCAGCATAGCCATGCTGGGGGCGACGTGGAACATGTATGGGCTAGCTTTATCCGAATTGAGACTGTCGGAGTTGCCGTTTGTGGCGAAGTAGAGAACTTTCTTCTCTGCGGCCACGGCGGAGATGGCAGAAGCAACAGAGCTGGAAACCGAGCCCATGAGGAAGTTGCAGCCATCGACTTCAACCAGACGACGGGCACGTCGCGCAGCAATGTCGGGGTTTGTTTCAGAGTCCGCAACGACCATGACAACGGGACGCCCGAGAATTTTTCCGCCAGCCTGTTTCAGCGCGGCGGTCATGCCCATCCTTTCCAGCTTGCCGTGGTCTCCGTAGTTACCGGAGACCGGGCTGACAATGCCGATCTTGATGGGTTTCTCTCCAGCGAAAGCTGAAAAAGCTCCCACCAAAAGAACCATACAAATACACGTTACAAATTTAATCATTCTACTTTTCATAACTCCTCCCATAATAAAATGAATCCGCGGTATTGCGGAGTTCGTCCAGAATTAGTGAATCGTCCAGCCTCCATCGATAAGCAGTATATGCCCGGTCACCATATCTGATGCCCGCGAAGCCAGATAAAGAACTCCCCCGGAGATGTCGGAGGGAACCGCCATTCTGTCAAAAAGAATATTCTGTTTGACATAGTTCTTGAATTCTTCCTCTTCAAACATGGGGCGTGTTAAGTTCGTTTCCACAAACGTCGGCGCGACAGCGTTGACGTTTATGTTGAATTGCGCCCACTCCAGTGCGAGTTCTCTTGTAAGATTGTCGAGTCCGCCCTTGCTTGCACAATAGGCAGCCCTGCGGATCAGTCCCACGGACCCCGCCTGGGAAGAAATATTGATGATTTTTCCGGAATTCTGTTTGACCATGTATTTGGCTACGGCCTGACAGGCGAAGAAAGAGCCCTTGAGATTGATGTCGAGGATCTTGTCCCAGGCCTGTTCCGTTACTTCCAAGGCCTGCTGCGGGATGTTTACGCCTGCGGAATTCACCAGAACATCAATGCGGCCAAATTTTTCCATGGCTGTCTCAGCCATCTTCGTCAGGTCGGAGACGTTGCAGACGTCGACGGTGGCCCATTCCACCTGTTGACCTGTCGCGTCTTCAATTTCGCGGGCCAAGACAGGAAGACGTTTGGCATTGAGATCGCACAATAACAGCGAGGAACCGCGTGAAGCCAGGGTCATCGCAATGTCTGCACCTAAATCTCCGGCCGCCCCCGTAATGATGGAAACATGTCCGGTCAGGTCGAAAAAAGTATCCATTTTGTCACTGCTTTTGTTTTTATCAGAGTCCATGTCCACTCACTGTTGCTTTTTTAGTTTAACGGTAAACTTGGTTATAACTTTTCACAGAATTAAAATCTCGTCAAGTGGGTTATTGCACTTATTTGCATGAAATGTTGATATTTTGCGTTATGTTGCTGCTAAAAACCGCTCAAGTGCAGACTAAACGGGTTTTATAGGCATTTTTCATCAAAAATATACGCAATACGATACTATAATTCGCTGGGTAAAAGCTTCAGTTCGGCCCAGGTAAATACGGGACCGTCCACACACACGTATTTTTCACCGATATTGCAACGTCCGCAAAGTCCGACGCCACATTTCATGCGTCTCTCCAGGGTGGTAAGAATGGCTTCATCCGGGAAAGATAGTTTTTTCAAGGCATTGATGGTGAACTTGATCATGATCGGAGGACCACAGGTGACGGCTACACAATTTTCAGGTGAAGGGGCCATGTCCAGAAGAATATTTGGAATGAGACCCACTTCGAAATCCCAGCCTTCAAACGGATTATCAATGGTCAGAACCGTTTCCATATCCTTGCGCGAAGTCCATTCGTGAAGGTCTTCCTGAAAGGCCATGTCACCGGGAGAACGCCCACCATAAAGTAGCGTTATTTTTCCATAATCATCTCGATTGTCCAGCATGTAGACAAGCAGCGTCCGCAACGGGGCCATACCTATGCCCCCGCCTATGAAAAGGATGTCCTTGCCCTTCATTTTCTCGCAGGGAAAGGCATTGCCCAAGGGGGCACGTACACCGATCTGGTCGCCTACCTTGAGTTGATGCAGCTTTTGCGTGACTTCGCCCACCTTCAATATTGAAAACTGCAAATACTCCATCCTGGTCGGAGAGGAATTGATGACGAATGTGGATTCCCCAATACCGAAAAGGGAAAGTTGACCAACCTGACCCGGTTTAAACGTCAAACTATTCATGGCAGCTTTATCGTTTAACCGAATACGAAAGGTTTTTATGTTAGCAGTCTCGTTCACAATCTCGATGACGGTCGCCATTTGAGGTAGAAGCTGGTTGTTATTACTCATGCGAATACTCCTGAACAGCCTTCACGATGTTACGAATGTCCACGGAAGAGGGGCAGGCTGTGATGCACCGTCCGCAGCCGCAGCAGGCCAGCCTGTCTTCGTGCAGCTCGGGGTAATAGACGAATTTATGACCAATGCGGTTGCGTAACCTCATGGCCTTGGCCGAACGGGGATTGTGTCCGCTGGCTTCGGCGGTGAAGTTGAACGACATGCAGTTGTCCCAGCTTCGCAGCCGCTTGCCCTTTTCTTCCGAGCCTTCGTCGGTGATATTGAAACAATAGCAAGTCGGACACAGATAGGTGCAGATGCCGCAGGAAAGACATTTTCCGCTGTGCTTTTCCCAGAAAGCGAGATCAGTGAAGCAGAGGTCAAATTTTTTCCTGACCTCAGAGAGGTCCATCGGCGACCCCATCGTCTCGATCGCCTGTCCGGCCTTGGCCTTGGCCTTGACGGCTTTTTCTCCCGCCGGGGAAGAAGGTGCCAGGGCGAGGAGTTCTTCGCCGCCCGAGGTAAGGGCCTCGGCCACGAATCCGTCATCCAGGGGATAGAGCATGATGTCCGACCCTTTGGAATCGTCAGGAGCACCGCCCACGCTGTTGCAAAAACAAGTCGGCCTGGGCCGGTTGCAGGCGATGGTGATGGTCAGGGTGTTTTCCCGGCGAGCGGCATAGTAGGCGTCGCGGATTCGCTCATTGTTGTACACCTGATCAAAAATCAGGAGCCCCCGCGCTCCGCAGGGACGCGTTCCGAAAATCACGGCTTTTCCGCTGGGCAGGGTCTCGGTCGTTTCGACCCCGACACTCCCGTCTTCATTCCCACTGCCTCGCGTGTAGGTCAGCAAGGTCTCGTTTTGGGGAAAAACTATTTCTTTGGGGGAGGTTGTTGGCATGGTGTCCAGCTCCACCCGGAGTCCAGAGTCACAGGCCCGGTAAACCACGGCATCACCCTCGTGTACTGGGGCGAAAACCGTGCGTTCCTCGGCCATGCGCTTGATCCAGGGATCTATATCCTTGCGCAGAATGAATATGTTGTTCATCTTCAATCATGCTCCTCAATGGTTTCTTCTTCTATGTTGAAAGACAGAAGCGGCAGTACGGCTTCTTGGTCCAGGCCAGCCTCCTGATTGAAAAGCGCGGACGTGACTTCCGTGGATTTGGCCCGCAAAAGGCCCAAGGGAATGTCCATGGGACAAGCCCGTTCGCACTCTCCACAGGACACACAGCGTCCGGCAAGGTGCATGACGTGAATCAACTGGAACATGAAGTTCTCTGAAGCCGTTGCCTCTTGGGAAACAAAATGAGGATTACGTGAGACGGCCACGCAGTGATCGCGGCATACGCACATGGGACAGGAATCGCGGCAGGCGTAGCATCGGACACACCGTTGCATCTGCGCCTTCCAGAAATCGAATCGTTCCGGCAGCGATTTTTCCTCGAACTTTTCCAAGGCTGTTTTGCCTTTGGCCGGAATCCGGGGGGTACGCTGCGGTCCGGCAAAGTGATCGCTTATGATCGCGTTGGGCCGGGAGCAGGTGAGGCACTTGGGTGCACAGATATCGTCAAAAGGCAGATCCTGTTGCTCCCCATTGATCTCAATGCACAACCGATCATCTTTCTTTTCCGCACTTTCGATGAAATCGAGTGCTCCGAGTTTCTTTTTCAGGCGACTCAAGCTAACCACGCCGTCACAGCCGAAGCCGAAGATGACGAGATTCTCACGGTTCAGAAGATTCTCACTCAGAAGCTGAACCACGGCCCGGGAATCGCATCCCTTTACCACCACGCCGATTTTCTTTCCCTTGAGGGAAGGCAGGTGGACAGCCAGACTCTGAACGCATGTGGGGCCGAGGATAAGTCTGTCCACGTCTTCCGCTGTTTCCATGAACAACGGAGTGGCATGGAGGGTGTCGAATCCCTGTTCCCAGCCCATGACCATATCAAGATCGGGCAAGGCCTCACGGATACATTTTTTCATGGTTTCAAGGACATTCATCCTATGCACCTCCGTTTTCGTCTTGAAGAAGAAGGCCTTCCAGCGACAGGTCTTTGGAACGGCTGACGACATCCGTCATGCGCGGTGCCGGGCCGAGGGCATGGATCTTGGCCGTGAATTCCCGGACAGTCTCCTGCCATCGACCGGACTCTGAAGCGGAGACCCAGGTGTACTTGAACCGTTCGGGGTCGATCCCCGAAATGGGCAGGATGCGTTTCAGGGTTTCCAGGCGACGACGGGCGTGAAAATTGCCTTCAACATAGTGGCAATCTCCAGGATGACAGCCCGAAACAAGGACTCCGTCGGCACCGTTGATCAGTGCCCGAAGGATGAAAAGAGGATCAATGCGCCCCGTGCAGGGTGTCCTGATGATGCGCAAATCCGTTGGCTGTTCCAAGCGGGCCACGCCTGCGGCATCCGCGCCGCTGTAGGAGCACCAGTTGCACAAAAAACCGATGATGCGCAGCTCTCCGCCATCTTTTAGATCGTTGGAAGGGGGCATATAGCGTTGACCTCCGCGAGAAGTTGATTGTCCGTAAAGTGATTGAGTTGGATAGCTCCGTGGGGACAGGTTACGGAGCAGATGCCGCACCCCTTGCAAATGGTCGGCAGCACTTCGGCCTTGGGATTTTTCCACCGATCTTCGGATTCCAGGATGGCACCGAACGGGCATGTTTTGACGCATTTGTAGCAGCCAACACATCGGGTCGCGTTGACCGTGGCCACCTGTGGGTCGGATTCAAGTTGTTCATTAGAGAACAGGACCATGGCCTTGGCCGCAGCCGCACTGCCCATGCTCACGGAGGTGGGAATATCCCTCGGTCCCTGGCAGCAACCGGCAAGGAATACACCGGCTGTATTGGTCTCCACCGGTTTGAGCTTGGGATGCCCCTCCATGAAAAACCCGTCAGTATCGGCTGATATGTGCAGCGTAGCAGCTAGTTTTTGCGAATTCCGGGAAGGCTCGATGCCAACGGCCAGAACCACCAGATCAGCTTTGATCTCGACCTGCATTCCGGCCAGGGTATCCGCCCCTCTGACCACCAGGGAACTGCCATGCTGATGGATGCTCGACACTCGGCCCCGGATGTATTGAGCTCCGTAGAGTTCCTGTGTCCGGCGAGTGAACTCATCATACCCTTTGCCCGGGGAGCGGATGTCCATGTAAAAGACATAACTTTGCGAATCAGGCAGATGGCTCTTGGTCAGGATGGCCTGCTTGGCTGTGTACATGCAGCAGAAGCTGGAACAGTAGGCGCGTCCCTTGGATTTATCTCTGGACCCCACGCATTGTATGAAGACAACATGTTTGGGTTCTGCTCCGTCCGAGGGGCGCAGTACGTGCCCACCGGTCGGACCGGAGGCATTGAGCAGGCGTTCGTATTGCAGGGAAGTGATGACATCCGGCAGCTTTCCGGCACCGTATTGCTTGTAGACGGAATAATCGAAAAGGTCATACCCGGTGGCCACGACAATGGCTCCCACCTGGACTTCCTCGATCTTGTCCTGCTGTTCAAAGTCGATGCATCCCACGGGACAGACCTTGGCGCAGACACCACACTTGCCCTTGGTCAGTTGCAGACAGTAGTCCGGGTTGATGGTCGCCTTCTTGGGGATGGCCTGGGGAAACGGAATATTGATGGCAGTGGTTGTCGCAATCAGTTCGTTGAAGGGATCAGGAGTTTTCCGACTGGGACACTTTTCCGTGCACAGGCCACAACCTGTGCAGGCGTCCCAGTCCACATAGACTGCCCTTTTGCGTACCTGAACAGTGAAATTGCCAACATAGCCCGAGACATTGTCCACTTCCGAGGCGGCATACAGCGTGATTTTCGGGTGTTGGGCAACCTCGACCATTTTTGGGCCGAGAACACAGGAGGAGCAGTCGATCGTGGGGAAGGTCTTGTCAAGCTTGGCCATTTTGCCGCCGATAGTCGTCTCCCGTTCCACGAGCACGACCTCGATGCCGGAATCAGCCGCATCAAGTGCTGCCTGGATTCCGGCCACGCCTCCACCTATGACCATTAATTTACGTGTAACGTTAAACCTCTCAGAGAAAAGGGGGGTTCCGTTACGAAGTTTAGCAACTGCCATCCCAATAAGGTCAATGGCTTTGCGGGTATTGAGGGCCTTGTCTCTTCCCACCCAGGAGACATGCTCACGGATGTTTGCCATCTCAAACATGTATGGGTTGAGACCGGCGCGCTCCACTGTTCGGCGGAACGTGGCTTCGTGCATACGCGGAGAGCAGGACGCCACGACCACGCCATCCAGATTGTGTTCCTTGATGGCCCGGATAATGCTCTCCTGTCCGGGTTCCGAACATGTGTACATCTCATCCGTACTATATACGACATCTGGAAATTCCCCTGCGGCTTTAGCCGTTTGAGGACAATCTACGGTGCCGCTGATATTGCTGCCGCAATGGCAGACGAAAACGCCTATGTGCATGCCATCTCCTTTAACGCACGCCTGCCCGGGCGAGGCAGGGTTCTGGGTTGACCGCCAGCTTGGACAAGCCGAGGTTCTTTTTGGAAAGGCCCATTGAAAGACCCATGAGCTGGGTAAAATAGAAGATGGGCATCTGATGGTGCGTGCCACAGGCCTTGTTGACCTGATTCTGGCGCAGATCGAGATTCATCTGGCACAGAGGACAGGCCACCACAACGGCGTCCGCCTCCAGTTCGCTTGCCATGTTGAGTATATTACCGGAAAGGCGGGAACTGATGTCGTTGCGGGGCATGCCGAATGCCGCGCCGCAACAGTCTACCTTGAGCGGAAAGGGGATGACCTCGATGCCGCAGCACTCAAGGATATTGTCCATGCTCATGGGATTCTCCGGGTCGTCGAAGCACATGAGCTTGGGCGGGCGTGTGGTCAGGCAACCGTAATAGCAGACCACGCGCAGGGTCGGCATGGGGTTGACCACCGCTTCCTGAATCGTATCGAGTCCCACTTGCTCCAGAAAGAACTGCAATGTGGAAATGGCTTCCACATCTGTGGGACACTCTTCATCCAGCAAACTGTTGACTTTGGCCCGTACGTCATCATCGCGGACCGCATGAGCGGCATTCTTGAGATTGGACAGACAACTGGGACAGGGAGTGGTCACCAGGTCGTGCCCCATGCTGCGTACGCGTGCCAAATTCCGGCCGGACAGGGCTGCCGAGAGGACATGATCGACCGCATGTGCAGGCGAAGAGCCACAACAACTCCAATTCTCGACCTCCAAAGCATCCACACCGAGGTGCCGCAGAACGGTGCGGGTGGAAAGATCGTATTCAGCGGATGAGCCTTTTCCTGAACATCCGGGATAGTAGGCTATCACAGTATTATTCATGTATTCCCCCGTTAAATCTCTTGAAAATTTCAGCGACCTGATCGGAATTGTGCATGGAGTGAGGTTTGATGGAAAGTTTGCCCTTGCTGACCATTGTCTGGACAAGGTCGATATCCGTGAGAAAACGCCCGGTGCGCATCTCGTATCCCAGAGCCACACCGACCTCGTGCAACCGACCGGTTTTTTTCACAGAAGCCAGAAACGAATCTTCAAAGGCCTTGACGGTACGTTCTTTTATGTGGCCGGATTCCCTGGCCATATGCCGCAGCACATCCATGATCTTGGCGACGTCGATGGAGTTTGGACACCGGGTGGTGCAGGTCTTACACGAGGCACAGAGCCAGATGGAGTGGCAGGACAGCACGATCTCGCGTTGCCCCAACTGCACCAGGCGCATGATTTTGCTCACGGGCAGGTCATAAGCAAAATCAAAAGGACATCCGGCGGTGCAATTTCCACATTGGTAACATTCCACCATGGACTGGCCGCTTCTTCTCTCCACCTCGGCCCGAAAATCATTATCCTGTTCCTGTATTGTGATGGCTTGCATTCATTATGTCCTTCAATTAAAATTTATCAATTATTACAGTAGATACATGAAAGCAATGACGCATTGAAGCATATGCAAAGAAGCTTTTCCCTGTGGCAGTTACCTTGGTTTTTCAGGTTGCGGAAGCACTTTTCAAATTTTAGTTTAACGATAAACCTGGAGTAGGATTTCTCAGCTTTAACCCTCTTTGTCAAGGGGGCTCCGAATAATTTTGTGCAAAAAAGTGGTTTCATGTTTCGGAAGACATAAGTCCTCAGGAGAGGAATCTGCCAAAAAATATTTAATATTTCAGGATGTTGTTACTAATCTTAGGATTGGTTGTTATTCATGAATTCACGCATGAAAGGTTCCCTTCACGTGAGTGCCGTTCGATTGGCCTGTTTGATAAATCTTCGGGAGCATCGCCCAATGCAAAAAACGAGAGATGGCTGCATAGTCTCTGCTTTTGGATGCTCCTAAAAATGAGATGATTACCGTCTAGTTTGCTTTTCCAGCCCAGTTCTTTCTCAGCCATACGATTGCAGGGGCCAAGAGGAGCATCTTTCACCATATGGCGGCTCATTATCCGTGCTGTAAATGGCGGCAGAGGAGCTGAAGACAATGTTTTTGCAGTCGTTGTCGTGAAGAAATTCACAAAAGTTGGTCAGACAGAGAGGATTGTTTCCGTAGTACATCAGCGGGTGTTCGATGGACTCTCCCACAGCCTTGTGCCCGGCAAAGTAAATGGCGGCATCAAAGGACTGTTTGAAGGGTGTGCGGACTTATTCCTTGCCGCAAGAAATCAATGTTGAAGGCTGGGATTTTTATGCCTGAAATCTGTTCCACGCGTTCAAGAGCTTTGGTGGAACTGTTAAGTTGTCAGCACAGACGATTTCATAGCCTTTTTCAAAAGCTCAATGCAGCAGTGAGTGCCGATACAGCCAGCTCCGCCTGTGACCAGTAGCTTGCGTATTTTCATGCTGGTTTATGTGCGGGTACCTTCCGGTTCCAGCAAAACTTTTTGAACGATTTCAAGCACCTCGTTCATTTCGACATTCCCTACGTCCACGCCCGGATGGCCGGAATTTACTATGCTGTGGATGTCGTCCAGCGGTCGCCAGCAATCATATGTGTACTGGGCCAGAATCGCTACCATGGGGATATCGCAGGCCGCGGCCAGATGCATGGGGCCGGTGGAGCTGGTCACGAAAAGGTCGCAGGTTTTCAGAAATCCGGACAGATCCTCAAGCCCCTTGTCCAGATAAAGAAGGCAGTTGTCCGACCACTTGAATCCTTCAAGGAGATGGCGGTCACCGGGTCCGGCAAGTATGCAGACCTCGATGGTTTTGTCTCTGGCCAATTGGTCGGCCAAGGCCACGAACTTGTCTTCCGGCCAGCGGGTTTCCGTTTTCTTGGCATTACCGATGAATATACCGATACGGCGCACTCCTTTGCGGCGCGGAAGGATGGCAAGGGCGTGTTCTGTCCACTCCTCTTTTACCGGAAACACCATGTCGGCATTGTTGCCTGTCGCGCCAAGTTCGGCTGCCAGCCTGAGTTGCTGGTGGATCATGTGTTCCGCGCCGTCTGGCGTTATGGTGACGTTGTATTCCTTCCTGCGCTTGTCGTTGGCAGGTGAGGCCTTGATCTTTGCGCCAGTCGCCCTGGCTAGTCTGGTGGCCGTGCCGGAAATACCGTTGAGTTCAACGACCCAATCGTAGCCTGTCAGCCGCAATTTGATGAAGTACAGCGGCCATAACCAGAATTTCTTCAGGGGAAATACGATGAGTTTGTCGATGTGGGGGTTGTTTCGTACCACAATGGCGTTTCCGCTGCTCGCCATGAGGTCGATCCGCGCATCCGGGCAGGCCTCGCGCAAGGCGCGAATGGCCGGTGTGGCCGAGAGCATGTCGCCGATACGATCAATGCGAATAATCAGTATTTTCTTGGGGGTGCTGAGTTGCATGGAGGTACGCTATCGGTGGCAGGGGGAGGTTGTCAACGTGGCAAAAGACAAAGCTACCGATAAGTATCGATATTCGATTCCGGTGATTGCATCATTGGGTATTTACCCGTCTTTCAACAATTTTTTCGCAATACCGACATCATACAGTGCCATGGGATTCCGGCCTGTTTCGCGTTCCTTGTACTGCTCGGCAGCGGTTTTAATGACGCTGAACGGGAGCCACTGGTGCTTTTCCCAGATGACCGGTTCGCTGGGATTGTAGAGACGGAACTCGATTTCCTTGTTGTTCTCACGCACGTACATGCGCACTTCAGGATGTTGCAGGGACGGGGTGTAGTAGTGTCCGCGTTCATCTTTCATTATAATAGCTCCTCGCAGGGTCTTGAAAAAGTTGTTTTCAGGCAGCCTCAGGCCTGGAATCCGAAACGAATGCTGTCGCCCATTTCATATATAGTGATATGCATGGACCTGAGCAGGACCCGAAGGGGCCTTCCGAACAGGAAGTCGTTCATTTCAGGAGCCATTCCGCTTTTCTCAGGCACCAGACGGCGCACTTCCATGTCAAAGATTACCATTTCCTTGAGTGCCGTCCCCGCCTCGGCATCACCCTTACGAGCGGCCATGGCGAGTTTTTCCATGTGTTTGGGGTCGCATTTTTCATCGTGTTCGGCAATGAGTTCAAGGAGGGGATGACCTTCGGGCAACAGATCGGCCCGGGTCAGCCTGGTTTTGGTGTACATTTGAGCCAGGGGGTCGATGTCGTGGCAAAAAAGCACCTTACATTCGATGGGGCGGTTGTCGTACATGCCGCAGGTGCGGCCTTCAGGACTGTAGAAGGCACACGTCCATTTGCCGTCACGCCCTTTTATCTTGAGGATTTCCGCCTCAAGAGGAAGGATTGTCTGGGCTGGCTGATCGTAGGCCCGTTCTCCGGGACGAAGGGAGACTATGCTTGTCAGCGGAATGGTGCCGTCCTGAATCAGGGGTAAATCCTCGTGATGCAAGGCGGGTCCGCCGTCCCTACAACAGTCGCCGCAACGGCGGCAGCGTGCTTTATTGTCATCTCGTTTTTGCAAGTTTGTGTTGCTCCTCAAAATCTTTTCAGGTATCGCTTGTATCGGTCCACACCCTGTGCCATCGGACCGATACTCTGCCTCGGCCTCAATGGCAAGTCCGGGGATAAGAGAAACTTTAGGTACGGGTGAACGAGTGGTTCGTAAATTTAGGATCGACAATGCTTTGTTGGATATTTCGG
This sequence comes from Pseudodesulfovibrio sp., assembly GCA_022712815.1. Lineage (GTDB taxonomy): Bacteria > Desulfobacterota > Desulfovibrionia > Desulfovibrionales > Desulfovibrionaceae > Pseudodesulfovibrio. The sequence continues at coordinate 19,907 of JAFLJW010000379.1, forward strand.
TTGACAAAAAACCGTCCTGTCCATTACATTGACGGTCCTGCATACCTTGTGAATAATGGCGCAATTGCCACGATTCCAAGCAGTTGTTTTACGTAGGAAAGGCATCCTGGCTCCAGGTGATCAACATCATCGTTATGCCAGCCGGGATGCAATAATGGTTGATGGCAACATCTTAATCAAACAATGGAGGTTAAGGGAATGGCGAAACACAAAACTCCTCTGTTGGATCAGCTGGAAAGTGGCCCGTGGCCCAGCTTTGTATCCGACATCAAGCAGGAGGCAGCATCTCGCGCCAAGAACGAAAAGGGTCTTGACTATCAGATTGCTGTTGATTGCCCTGACGATCTGCTCGGCGTTCTTGAATTGTCTTATAGTGACGGCGAGACTCACTGGAAGCACGGCGGCATCGTCGGCATTTTCGGTTATGGTGGCGGCGTTATCGGTCGTTACTGTGACCAACCCGAAATGTTCCCCGGCGTGGCTCATTTTCACACCATGCGCGTGGCTCAGCCCATGGGTATGTGGTACAATACTGGGTTCTTGCGCAATTTGATGGACATCTGGGACCTTCGCGGTTCTGGCCTGACCAACATGCATGGTGCTACCGGTGATATCATCCTGCTCGGTACTTCTACCCCGCAGCTTGAGGAAATCTACTGGGAAATGACTCACGGTATGGACGTCGATCTCGGCGGTTCCGGTTCCAACCTGCGTACTCCGGCTTCTTGCATGGGCATGTCCCGTTGTGAGTATGCTTGTTACGACACTCAGGAACTTTGCTACAACTTGACCATGGAATACCAGGACGAACTTCATCGTCCGGCTTTCCCGTACAAATTCAAGTTCAAATTTGATGGTTGCCCGAACGGTTGTGTCGCTGCTATCGCACGTTCCGACCTTGGTTTCCTCGGCACCTTCAAAGGTCCCATCAAGATTGATCAGGAAGTTGTTGCTGCCTATGTTGGTGGTGAAATTGCTCCGAACGCTGGTGCTCATTCCGGTCGTGACTGGGGCAAGTTCGACATCCAGTCTGAAGTCGTTGACAACTGCCCGTCCAAGTGCCTGAGCTACGAAGACGGCAAGTTGATCATGGATCACAAAGAGTGTGTCCGTTGCATGCATTGCATCAACACCATGCCCCAGGCGCTGAAGATCGGCGACGAGCGCGGTGTGTCCATCTTCTGCGGTGCAAAGGCTCCTATCCTTGATGGTCCTCAGATGGGTTCCTTGTTGATACCCTTCATGGAAGTCAACAAGGACGATGACTACCAGTCAATCAAAGATCTCATTGAGAACATTTGGGATTGGTGGATGGAGGAAGGCAAGAACCGTGAGCGCATCGGTGAGACCATGAAGCGTCTCGGTTTTGCCGCTCTGGCAAATGCCGCGGGCGTAGAAGCCGATCCTCGTCATGTCCAGGAACCCCGCCACAATCCTTACATCTTCTGGAAAGCTGAAGAAGTTGAGGGCGGCTGGGAACGTGATATTGCTGATTTCCGCAAACGCCACCAGCGCTAAATATTGGAGGAAAATAATATGGCTTTCATTTCTTCCGGATACAATCCTGACAAACCGATGGAAAACCGGATTTCCGACATTGGCCCTCGCCACTTCAGCGAGTACTTGCCCCCGGTTATCAAGAAGAACTTCGGCAAATGGGATTATCATGAAATCCTTGAACCGGGCGTTCTGTGCCACACCGCCGAATCAGGCGACAAGGTATACACCGTTCGTTGCGCTACCGCCCGTCTGATGTCCATTACTCACCTCCGTGAGATCTGCGACATAGCCGACAAGTATTGCGGTGGGCATCTGCGCTTCACCACACGTAACAACGTCGAATTCATTGTTGATGACAAGCAGGTCGCTCTGGACCTGAAGACCTTCTTGAATGACCAGAAATTTGAAGGTGGTTCCTTCAAGTTCCCGGTCGGCGGCACCGGTGCTGGTGTGACCAACATCGTTCACACTCAGGGTTGGGTCCATTGCCACACCCCGGCAACTGACGCTTCCGGTACTGTCAAGGCTACCATGGATGTCGTCTTTGATGACTTCACCGACATGAAGTTGCCTGCTCCGGTTCGTATCTCCATGGCTTGCTGCCTGAACATGTGTGGAGCTGTCCACTGTTCCGACATCGCTATCCTTGGAATCCACCGCAAACCGCCGCTCATTGATCACGAATACCTGGACAACCTGTGCGAAATCCCGTTGGCCATCGCTGCATGCCCGACCGGTGCCATTCGTCCGTCCAAGATTGAGCTCGACGGAGAGACCTACAAAACCGTTGCAATCAAGGAAGAGCGTTGCATGTTCTGTGGCAACTGCTACACCATGTGCCCCTCTCTGCCTCTGGCTGATACTGAAGGTGATGGTATCGCCCTCATGGTCGGTGGCAAGATCTCCAACCGTATCACCAAGCCAGCTTTTTCCAAGGTTGTCGTTCCTTTCATTCCGAACGAGCCGCCGCGTTGGCCTACGATGACCAAGGTTCTCAAGAAGATCCTGGACACTTACGCTGAGGATGCCAACAAGTACGAACGTCTGGGTGACTGGGCCAACCGTATTGGTTGGGAACGTTTCTTCGAAAAGTGCGAGCTGGAATTTTCCTCTCACCTGATCGATGATTTCCGTGACCCGGCTTACTACACTTGGCGTCAGACCACTCAGTTCAAGTGGTAGACAGATAAAGAATTGGGGTACGGCAATAATTGCCGTACCCCATCTTTTTTTTAAATAGAAGGAGTCCGTCATGGCACTCGAGCCCGAAGCTGCAAAAAAAGTTATTCTTGACTTTTTTGAAGCAAAGTCCAAGAGCAAATCCAAGTTTTATTTCAATGATTTCACCAAGCTTTTTCCTGAGGAAAAGGCTCGTGCGGTCAAGAAAATTCTTACAATGTTGATTCAGGAAGGAACGTTGGAGTTCTGGTCCTCCGGGTCCACCACCATGTACGGCCTGTCTGGTGCTGGCAAGCAGGCCGCCTCCGAGGGCGAAGACTAGCCTTCTGCTTTATCCGGCTATTAAGGCCTTGTCCCTCCTTCGTTGGTGGGCAAGGCTTTTCTCAGTTTTCAGACAGTTGAAAACAGGCTGGATTTTTGCGTTGCGGATGAAAACATATAAATCCACAGAATAGTGGATATGGGCGGAGATCTCTGCCAACGCCCCAAAGGGGTGAATTTTGGTCCTTGCGTATCTGAATACGCTTCGGTCTTGTAATTTCATCCGCGCCTGCCATTGTTTTGTTTTAAGATTGGTCAACGGCGGCCAAGCTAATGCTAAAGCTGCACTTGGACCTTTTTGAACAGTCTGAGTAAGAGCGGTTCAACGTCTAATAACCAGTCGGTTATCTCGGTTACGAAGTGCAAAATTTTATTCCACGAATCGTCCTGGCTGGACTATCCGGAGGCACGGGGAAGACCATCGTTTCTCTGGCCTTGGCACGGGCATTCAGCTTGGCTGGTAAAAAAGTCGCTCCATTCAAGAAAGGGCCGGATTATATTGATGCCCAGTGGCTTGGCCTGGCCGCTGGCCGTGCGTGCTCCAACCTTGATCCGTTTTTTCATTCCGAAAAAATCATCCGCTCAATTTTCTGGCACAAATCAAAAGGATTGGACCTGAGCCTGATCGAGGGCAACCGGGGTCTGTTCGACGGCAAGGATGAGCGCGGTTCCTGCTCCACGGCGGAACTTGCCCGGATGCTTGACGCTCCTGTGATTTTGGCAATCGACTGCACAAAGATGACCCGGACCGTGGCTGCCATCATTCAGGGATGCACCACCTTTGAAGCCGGTTTGAATCTGGCTGGTGTTATCCTCAACCGTACGGCTGGCGAGCGGCATCGTTCCATCTTGAGAAAAAGCATCGAAAAGCATACTGATATCCCCGTACTGGGCATGTTGCCGAAAATTATTGATAATCCCATCCCGGAACGACATATGGGGCTGATGTCTGATCAGGAATTTGACGGACGCGACATTGGTAGCGAGCAGAAGGTGCTTGATTCGCTGTCGGCTCTGGCTTCCGATTGGCTGGACATGGACGCGATTCTTTCCATTGCCGATTCCGCACCTGCTTTTGGGCCGGAACCAGGTCCCTTGTTTCCCGGCAGACCAGCCGAAAAGAAAGTCCGAATCGGCTATATCCATGATGCCGCGCTATGGTTTTATTACCCGGAAAACCTTGAAGCTCTGGAACATGCCGGGGCTGAGTTGGTCCGCTTGAGCATTCTGTCCGATGAGCCTTGGCCAGAGATCGACGGGTTGTATCTGGGGGGTGGCTTTCCTGAGGTCTTTGCTGAACGAATTGCCTCGAACAGGGAAATTCTTGAACATATCAGAGAGTTGTCAGATTCCGGTATGCCCATCTACGCTGAATGTGGTGGGTTCATGATTTTGTGTGACACGCTGGAATACGGTGGTCTCATTCATTCTATGGCTGGAGTTTTCCCTGTTGGAACGGGCTTTTGTCCCAAGCCTCAGGGGCTGGGGTACACAGAGGCTGAGGCTGTTGTGGAGACACCGTTTTTTTCAAAAGGTGCGATTACCCGAGGGCACGAATTTCACTACTCGATTTGTCTGGCCGGTGAGGAGAAAGAGTTGCGGTATGGCCTAAAAATGCTTCGCGGACAGGGCGTTGGAAACGGCCATGATGGACTTCTTCATAAAAGAACAGTCGCGGGGTATAACCATTTGCATGCTTTGGCCGTACCGAACTGGGCCGAAAGGTTTGTTGCATCAGCAAGCGAAAAAGCATCGTGAATGATGGAAAGCAAAGAAGAGATTATGGATAAAATCAAGGAAATTTACTTTCGGGCTTTGGAAGGAGTGGGAGAGCCCCCGACCTGGCTCAGGGATTGGCGATGGATGACTTTTTACAGCGTGTGCGTTTACGCGCTTGTCCTCGCTTTTCGACTCAGTTTCGCAGGCAGGTGGGATCACCCGGAGTTGTGGGTGAACGGTGAGCGTATTCTCGCCACGCACGATGCCTATTTTTGGCTGGCAAAGGCGAAAGGTTTTGGTCTGTTAGCCGACTACCCCCTAGCTGAAGCAGCCAGTTTTTTTCATGATTTCTTTGGTTTTGGACTCGGGGCTATTGGTTTTTGGGCTCCTGCTTTCATGGGCGCATTGGTCGGTGTCGTGTGCTTTTTGTGGGGGTGGCTGCTCGGTGGGCGTAATGCCGGAATCATGGCTGGTCTGGTCGGATCTTTGGTTCCAGGTTTCTTCTATCGATCCCGGCTTGGGTATTTCGACACGGATTTGTTCACATTGCTGATGCCGATGCTGATTGCCTGGTTGTTTGCTTACTGGACCTTGCAGCATACGAAACGCGGTTGGTTCTTTTCTTTCAGCGAGGCCCCTGCAAAAGAAGAAAACTCCATAAAAACAATTTGGATGGCATTGGCGTTTGGTTTGATCACTCGCTTTGCAGGCATATGGCACTTTGACATTGTAAATATAGCTGTCCTGTATTTTTTCATGACAGCGGTCGTGATTCTCATCAACGGAAAACCCGGCAAAAAGATATGGGCCTTTTACGGCCTGATAGTCTTCATGCTGGCAGCATTTCCCGGAACCGCCTTCGGGCAACTGACTCTGTGGCCCTTTTCTCTGGTTCCGTCAGGGGCTTTAGGGGTTACCGGTTCTACTTTTGTGAGCTTTATGGGCGTGATTTTATCACTTCTTCTTTTGTTCTTTCTGAAACATACTGCTGTCCGGGCTACTTCGTTCAAGGGAAGTGTCTGGGTGTGCGGCATTGTTTTTCTGATTATGGTTTTTGCCACCAACCTTGCAGATGGACCGACCACCGGATTGATTCAAAAACTGTCCGGTTATTTAAACCCTGCGGAAAGCGGTCCCGGTAAGGTTGCCACCACATTTGTAGGCCCGATCTTTCCTGCGATTGTACAAAGCATCATTGAAGCAAAGCTCGTACCTTTGTCTGAAATACTAATGCGTGGAGTATTTGCTCCATGGCTGGGCTGGCTGGCATTATTGAGTTCTGTTGTGGTCATTTTTCTCAGGCCGGTGGCAATCTTTTTGCTTCCCCTGATTGTTTTGCAGCTTGCCAGCGTGAAGCTTGGAATCAGGTTTTCAATGTTCGGCGGCAGCGCCCTTATCGTGTGCCTTGGAGTGGCTGTCTACTGGCTGGTAGATATTATTGCCCGGCGGTATTCCTGGAGACAGTTAATCGGACTGGGTGCGCAACTTCTCATGGGGTTTGTTTTTTTAATTTTTTGTTTTTCCGAGTTTTCAAAAATTCCTTTGACTCCGGTATTGACAAAATCACATGCGGAAGCATTGGTGGAACTTGGAGCAAAAGCATCCGGTGACAGCATGGTCTGGACTTGGTGGGATTGGGGATATGCGACTCAATACTATGCCGGTCTTGAGACTGTCGCTGACGGTGGCAAACATGCTGGCCGGGATGTCTATCCTGTAGCATTCGTCATGACCACCGATTCCTTTGAGAAGGCCAGTCGCATGGTTGGGTTCAGTTCTCAGTACCCTGCGGGCTCTCGTTATAATCTGGGATTGTTTCCTGCAAAAAATTGGGAGACCATACCTCGTGACAAGATCATTGAGACCATAGACGAACAGCTTGCCAGGACAGATTATCCTGTCAAGACACCACAATATTTTGTCGTCTCCTGGAAAGATCTTACCCTCGCCAAGTGGATAACCTACTTTGGAAACTGGAATCTTGAGACAGGAAAAACAAGGCAGTCCACGGTTCGAATGTATGGTCCAGGAGAACTCGCTATCAACATACAACTTGGCGCAGTTCAAAATAGGGCTAGGCAAGGTGGGCTGGTCAGCGATATAGATATTCTTGACAGGGACAAAGCAACGCACAGGTATTATGGTATGAATTCCATTTCAATGAATTTGGTACCAAAGACACCGTACCTGGTGGTTAACAAGGTCACTCGGCAAAGTATCCTGACTGATAGAATCGGGTACGGCAGCATGATGTTCAGGTTGCTGACTGGCGATCCTGACGACCCGGAAATCAGCAAGTATTTCAAGCTTGTTGTCGACAAACTGCCATTTGCTCGAATCTACGAAGTCGTGCAGAATTAATATATAATATAAGCGAGAAACATATGGGAATTCCTTTTATCGATCTGAAAGCACAGTATAGAGAAGTTGAAACTGCTGTAAAAAAGGGCATTGATGGAGTCCTTGGACACGGTGCATATGTCATGGGACCGGAGATCGCCGAACTGGAAGATCGTCTTTCCGATTTTTCTGCTGTTCGCCATGCTGTCGGCTGTGGTTCCGGCACCGATGCCCTGATCATGGCTCTCATGGCATTTGAAGTAGGCCCCGGCGATGCCGTGTTCACCACGCCGTTCACCTTCATGGCCACTGCCGAGGCCATCGCCCTTTTGGGTGCAACCCCGGTTTTCGTGGATGTTGACCCGGTCACTTTCAACATCGACCCGGACGACCTCAAGCGCAAAATAGCTGATATCAAGGATAATCGTACGGACTTGATCCCCAAAGGGATTATTACCGTCGATCTTTTTGGTCAGCCTGCCGACTATGATCGAATCGAACCTCTCGCGCATAACAGCGGATTGTTTTTGATCGTCGATGCGGCCCAGTCTTTTGGCGCGACTTACAAGGACAAGCCCGTGTGCTCGCTTGGCGATGTGGCCTGTACCTCGTTCTTTCCGGCAAAGCCGCTCGGCTGTTATGGCGATGGCGGTATGGTTTTCGCTCACAATAATGAGCTGCACAAATTGCTGGTATCCATTCGTGTTCACGGTATGGGTGAGGATAGATATGAAAATGTTCGCCTCGGCATCAATGGCCGTCTGGACTCCATTCAGGCGGCAATTCTCCTTGCAAAATTCGAAATATTCCCAGACGAAATCGAGAAACGTCAGCAGGTTGCTGACCGGTATAACGACCTTCTGTCCGGTATCGATGGCTTGACTACACCGGCCCTTGCTGAAGGATGCACCTCGGCTTGGGCGCAGTATTCGCTTCTGGCCCGTGATACGGAACACCGTACAGAACTCATGGGCAAGCTCAAGGTCGCTGACATCCCCGCGGTGATCTATTATCCAAAGCCGCTTCATCTTCAGAAGGCCTATGCCAATCTTGAGCATTCCATGGGCGATTTCCCCGTGTGTGAAAACATCGCCGGACGAATCTTCAGCCTGCCCATGCATCCGTATCTGGGTGCTGAAGATCAGGAAACCATAGCCGGGGTTCTGGAAGGATAGGCAGGGATATGGCCGTTGGACGCATGGTGAGCATACTCAGGATTCTGAAACCGCTTGCCGCCGGATTGGCGGTGGCCTATCTGGTGACGGCCTTTGTGGACAGGCCAGCCCCGGTCCATTTCCAGCCGGAGAACCCCTATGCCTCCAAGCAGGCGGAGATTGTCGAGCCTCAGGCAGAGATGGTGATGGAAAAAAATGCCATGAAGCTCGGCTCGCCCCTGTCGGTCCAGCCTGACGCGGTGATTGAAACGGAAAGTGTGGCGAAAATTGAAGAGTCCAGGGGCCAGAGCGTTGTGACGGGTAATGCAACGGACAGCACTTCGGACAACGTCACCTCGTCCGTCAAGGGCGAGGTTGAAGGCGTTATGGAGCCTTAACGGGCAACGCTCTCCAGAAAGTCTTCCAGTCCCCTGATCGTCTCCATATCACCAAAGAGCCGGGATCGGTTTTTAAACGTTCTGTCACGGAGTTTCAATCTGAAGTCTTCGTCATTTCCCATGTGTATCGCCAAGGCTACATAGTCGCTGAAAGACGTTGCGATCGCTTCGTCATGCCCCATCATTTTGATCACGCCGTATGTATGGCGGCCACGCATCTGTTCTCGCGGCCACGTGATGACCGGGAGCCCCGTGTTGGCCGCTTCCATGGCCGTATTGAAGCCGGACCATTCAATGCTGTCCAGGAACAAATCGCAGAGACAGTTGAGGGCGTGATACTCGTCCGGCCCCTGATAGGGAAGCATGGTTACATGCTTGTCGGCATCAAGACCGTGTTTGGCAAAGGTTCTGGCGATACGTGCGCTGAACCGCGCGTTCAACGTGTCGGCAGCGGAGTTTTGCAGGAACACGAACCGGCTTTTCGGGACCTGCCGGGCAATGAGCGGGTAGAGCTGATCGTGGTCCGGCAGGTATTTGTAGAGGGATTGCGGACAGAAATAGAGAAGAGCATCGTCAGGGAGTCCGAAATGGCTTCGGTCAAATTTCGGCTTGCCCTGACGGAGAGGCTCGTAGTGGACGGAAAGGTTGGGGAGCCGGATCAGTTTTTCCGTATACGCCAGTTCACCGCCTTCAGGCTCCATGAGATCACTGGTCAGGAAATAGTCCATTGTCGGCAATCCGGTGGTCATGGGGTGGCCCAGCGAAACGCATTGCACAGGAGCAAGGCGAAGCCCTGCCAGCTTGGCGCAGGTGGGGTCCATGCCGATATCGGGATAGATCAGTACATCAAGCCGGTTTGATGAAATGGTGCGACAGAGTGCCTCGAAATCATGAGGGGAGTGAGTGATGGTGTCAAATAATCTCCGTGCCTCAACCGTGTAGTGGTCATCCTTGACACCAGTATAGTAGCCATGGACCGAGAATCGTTCCCGGTCAAGATGGTGCGCCCAGCCCCGCGTGGGAATCTTCCAGACGGAATGTTCGTGCATGAAACCGGTTACAATGCCGACACGAATTTTTCCGGTACTGTTTTTTTGAAGCGGTAAAGCGAACTGTGGGTAGGCCCTGGCCATGATCTTGCTGACAAGAGTGCCGTAGCGCACTTGCAGTTCTCGATCATTTTTACCCTGATAGGTGAGGTAGAACGGCTGGTTGACTCCAACGGCTGATGCGGCCTCCCGAATCTGTTCAGGCGTGTCGAGTGTCAGGAACCTGTCCAGTTCATCCAGAGCCTTCGCGTACTGCCTTCTGGCCTCTTCCACTTCACTGGTTGTGTCATACGACATTTCAAGGTGCGCGAAACAGCCTCCCCAGCGTGGAGCCACTGCCTGTGGGGCGATTTTCTGTGCTTGTGCAAAGCACTCTCTGGAACGCTTCATATCGCCGCGCATCTGCCATGCATTGCCGAGATTGCAGAGAATATCAGGAGAATCAGGAGCCAGTCGCAAGGCATCTTCAAAGCTTTCTACCGCCTCTTGCGGCCTGTTTGCATTTTTCAGGCTGACGCCAAGATTGTTTAGGGTGTCCGGAGAGTCCGGTGCAATGACCAAGGCTTTTTTGAAACTCTCGATCGCGTTGTCGGTCCGGCCTTGGGAAAGAAGAATATTACCCAGCCCATTCAGGGCTTCAGC